>JAUIJG010000300.1 GCA_030431355.1 bacterium | reverse complement strand
GGTATGGGCAAGTTCGACGACGCTGCCCACCTGGGGCAGTTCGGCTTCCTCCATCAGCTTGCAGCTGATCATGTCTTCGCCCTGGGCGAAGTACACGGCTACCGATGCGATTTTGGTTAAACCCATGTGGCATTCCTTTCCATTCTCTGGCTTATTACAGGTAAGAGGCAGGTCCACTTCAAAAGAGGTGGACCTGCCCGGTTGGTAGTGGCTTCCGGCTAGAGGTTTTCGATCTCCACCGGCTCGATTTCATCGGCCGGTGTGAATCCGAATACCGTAGCGTAGAAGAAGAATTCCGCCTCCAGAGCCCGTTTGATGTTGGGTGCCTGGCGAAATCCGTGCTGCTCGCCGGCGAAGGCGATGTAGGCGACCGGCAGGCTCATCTGCCGCAGGGCTCCGACGATGGATTCCGCCTGGTTGGGCGGCACGATCTTGTCCTCGAGACCCTGAAGGATGATTACCGGACAGCTCAGCTTGTCGGTGTGGTTGACCGGCGAGCGCTCCTGGTAAAGAGCCTTGCTTGCCGGATAGGGACCGATGAGCGAGTCGAGATAGCGAGACTCGAACTTGTGGGTGTCGCCGGCAAGCGCTTCCAGGTCGCCGACACCGAAGTGACTGGCGCCTGCTTTGAAGACCTCGCCGAAGGTGAGTGCGCAGAGGGTTGTGTATCCGCCTGCGCTACCGCCGGTGATGGCAAGGCGATCGCCGTCGACTGCACCGGCATCCACCAGGTAGAGGGCGGCGCCTTCGCAGTCGATGCGGTCGACAATGCCCCAATTGCCTTTGAGGGCATCGCGGTAGTCTCGCCCGTAGCCGGTGCTGCCCCGGTAGTTCACGTCCACCACGGCGAATCCCCGGCTAGTCCAGTATTGAATGCCGAGGTTGAGGGTGGAGCCGGCCGAGGCAGTCGGTCCGCCGTGGCTCTTCACCAGAAGTGGTGGCAGTTCTCCCGTCGGAGCCTTGAAGTCGCGATTCACCGGCGGGTAGTAGATGCCGTGGGCGATGGCTCCATCCTCGGTGGGGAAGGAGATGCGCTGGGGCTTGGAGATATAGCCGGCGGGGATTTTCAGGGTGCTCGACTTTTTGAGCACTTTGCCGGTGCCGGATTCCATGTCGAAGAGCGCCAGGACGCTTCCGCGGGTGGCGGTGCTCATGGTGGTGAAGAGCTTGTTGCCGGTGACGGCAAGGCTGCCGAAGACGGTTCCTTCGGAAAGCAGGCGTTGTTCCCACTTGCCTTCGGTCCGGTTCATCTCCACGAGATTCCAGGTGCCTTTCTCGTTGTAGGTGGTGACGATGGTGTCGCCATCCAGAATAACGTACGGCTGACCGCCGAGCCCCCACATGGCGCTGCCGAATTCGACTTCCTGGTCGCAGATATTGACCATATCCTTGACCGCAAGCGGGGGACCGGTGAAGATGCCATCGCTTTTGAAACCCTTCAGCTCGTGGATGTTCCACCAGTTGGTGCGGTCCGAGATGAAGAAAAGGCTGTCGCCATCCGGAGACCAGTCCGGGTGCATCACCGACTCCTGGCTGTCTCCGGTAAGGTCGACCTCCAGCGTGGGCTTGCCTTCTTCGAGCCTGGCGATGAAGAGCCTGGTGTTGTCCCAGGGCATGTTGGGATGGTCCCAGGCTACCCAGGTAATCCAATTGCCATCCGGGCTCACCTTCGGGCAGGCGAAGAAGTCGTGACCTTCTACCAGTCGTTCCGCTTTGCCGGAGTCCAGGTCGACAGCGACGACGAAGTTCTCGACACCGTTTTCGCCATGGTATTCGCCCACACCGATGAGGCGATTGCCTTTCCGGTCCACCGAAATCTGGGCATAGCGGTAGGGGCTGTCGGTGAGCTGCACCGGATTCTGTCCGGGCTTCTTCACCACATAGATCTGCTGGTCGGCAAAGTTGACGAAGTAGACGATGCCATCGCATACGGTGTAGCTGTCGCCGCCGTATTCATGGACCCGGGTGCGGGCGTTGAAGCCCTGGGGCAGCATGTCTCGTTTGCGGCCGTTGGCGCTGCGTTTGACGATGACCGGCCGGCTTCCGAGGGGCGATGCTCCAGCCAGTAGAAATCTTTTCCGTCCACCCGGGTGGATGAGAAGCCAACCGAAGAGGAAAGCATATCGGCTACCTGGATCGGACTTTCCCAGGAGCCGTAGGGAGCGGTTTGTTTTACCATCATTACTCCTTGATTTAGTTCGGCAGGACCGGTGGAGCTGATTTATTCAGCCCCATTCCGGTCCCGCTAGTTTTCAGAAAGCGGATTGAGGCTGCCGCTGTTAGCGTCTGCCCTGGGCCCGCTCGATCACCATGTCGATGTAGACGACGATGAAGATCACCATGTCGTAGGCGAAGTGCACGACGATGGCGGAAAGGAGTCCGTAGTTCAGGGTCATGTAGAAGAAGAACATGCCCAGGAACCAGCTGTTGATCCAGCCGAAGAAGCCCTGGTATTTGTGACCGTCGCGGAACTTGGTGTTGGCGGCGATCAGGCCGGAGCCCACGTACCAGATTTCGGGCCGGGTCAGATACTCGGAGAGGTAGCCGAGGGTGAAGAAGTTCGCCACCGGTCCGATGATGTAGTTGAAGAGAAGTTCCGGAATCCCGAAGCCCAGGAAGCCGAAGAAGATGAAGTTGACCACCTGGGTGAGGATGATCATGGCCATGAAGAGCACCCAGCGGAAAAGGGCTTCTTCGAAGATGCCGGCGGCAGCGCTGATCAGAAATCCGCCGTGCAAAATGCGCTCGGCATGGCGGTTTTCGATCGGATCGTTGTAGGTTCGATAGCACTGCCAGCCGTTCACGACCACGGCCCAGATGAAGATGGGCACGCCGATCGCCAGCCATTCGCTGACCGTGCCGGTGGAGTTCCAGAGGTCGAACATGCCGTAAGGCGTCGCGTTCGAGAAGAAGTACTGGATCACCGCCACGAAGCAGAAGACGATGGCGATCTGGACAGTGTGTGCGTAAACATGTGCCGCGACCTGGTTTTTCATGTCACGGAAATTGATTGCATGCCAGAGCTTTGCTCCGGAAGTTCTTACTGCGTGGAACATGCTGTTATCCTGTTTTTAGGAAGTTTCAGTTGGTTTGCGGTTTCTCTCTAGAAGCAGATGAACAGGTCTCAACCCCATCTGAGTCCCCTGGACATGAGCACGGGCGCGAGACCCGGTGTCATATCGACTGGCGGATGCCGGTCGGGTTTCAGGTGTATATTGAGATAAGAGTCTCTGTGGGCTGAGTGTTTCCTGTAAATAAGCAAGAGAAAAACTACAGTTTCCACGCTACTTGACATGGTTTATTATTAGTACTTACGATTCCTTAAGTCTCTGCTTTACAACTGGTAAGGCTGTTGCCGTTTTCAAAGGTCTCTCTTCTGGAACTTCCTTATGCAGAGGGATTCCAGGCTTGGTCAATCTCCAGTCTTCTCTGGTTAGCGAAGTTAGCGCTATTGGAAGGCTGAGGGGTTGTAACCCTGGCATTAGAGTAAGGGTAGATATATCTTAGCCAGTGATTTCCAGGTAAAGGGACTTTCTGAAATTGAAAGCCGGTCTGATTCTACTTGTTGGTTTTGTATTGGTGCTTGTCGCTTCGGTGGCAGCTCTTTTTAGTCCTTATATGGCGATTAGAATCCTGGGCGGTGTGGTTTTAGGAGTCATCCTCTACCTTGGCTGTCTACTATTCTGGCCGGTGGTGAAAATGTCTCCCAGGCTACTTTCGGCAGTTCTGTTTATGAATGGACTCTTTGCTCTAGACAGTGTTCTCTGTTCCACAATGTTGGCATTCTGGCAGTCCTGGAACTCGATTTTTACAAAGCTCGGATTTGCCGAAGAGCATGAAGAGTTGCGAGGATGGTACACCCAGATAGCTTCCAATGCCATGATGTTGGGCGATTTTAATCGTGCTTCGGGGATGAACAGGCGTTGTCTGGAGATCGCCATGAAAGACGGAACCGTAGCTGACGTGGGAGAAGCCAGGGTCAACCTTGCTTATATCCTTCTGAAAAGAGGGGAGCTTGAAGAGTCGAGCCTGCTGATGAAGAAAGGGCTTGCCGATGTGGAGCGAGAGTACAATCGCCATGTGAGAGAGCTTGAAGACGTCGAGGGCGACCTCAAGAGAAGTTCAAAAGATGATGAAGCAATTGAATTAGAGTCTGATGTTGCCTTTGCCAGGCTGGATCTGGAGCAGATCAAGTTGCGATTCTATACTTGTCTGTACTCTTATGGCGATTTTTTGGAGACTTTTCTTCTTTTTGATCAGGCGGTGTCGGTGCGTGAGCGTGCTTTTGAAATCGCCAAAGATTGTTTTCCGGAAGGAGAGAAAGGGCTTGAATACGCGCTCACACAGCTCGGAATATGCCAGGCGAGAGTAAGTCAATTTGAAAAAGCAGAAGAGAGTTTGAAAAAAGGTTTCCAGTTGCGAGCCAAGTTGTACGATAAGGAGTCCAGCGCTTATTCCCATGGGCTCTTTAGCATGGGCTTGCTCCATCACTTAAAGGGGGAATTGGAAGAAGCTCAACCTCTCATGGAGGAGCATTTAAAAATCTTCTACCGTCTTCCCAGGGTTTATAGAATCGATGAAGGGTATTATCTAACCTATCATGGCGCTCTTCAGAGGGATCTTGGCAAATTAGAAGAAGCATCAAAAACCCTGGAAAAAGCGATGGAATTGAAAGATAAGCTTTATGGAAAAGGCCATCCTGACTTAATAGAGACCTATATCGAATATGAAAAATTGCTCCGAATGCAAGGGGATCTCCACAAAGCGGACGTTTTCAAAAGCAAAATTGAAAACTTGACAGAACAAACTAGAAAGAAAGCTAACTTAGATTGAATAGAGTTTCAGTTATTTCTGGGGATTCTCTTCCTTGCCCGAGATCCATTCGCCCACCTGCCCTGGAATCTTGTTTACTATTTTGCCCGAGTAGACGAAATTCTCTTTTGCCGCTTCTCCCCAGTCTTTTTTATGGGTTAGTACATTAAGAAGATAGGAGTGAACATCAGCGTCTTCAGGGGAGAGTTTGACTGCTTTTCGGTATTCTATTTCGCTTGAATCGAATTCGTTTACTTCGAAGAGAGCGTCTGCCAGAGCAACAAGAATTAGTGGATCTTGTTCGCTCAAATCGCTGGCGAAGACCAGTCTTTCCGGTCTCAGTTTTACGTAACTGAGAGCTTTTGGCAAAACCGGTATGTACTTTATCTCGTTAAATCTTATGGCTTCAGCGATGGCGTTCTTCAAATCTTTTTTGTTATAGAAATAAGCGCAGAGCATTGCATGGGCTCGGCTGGCGTAATGACGGGAAAGTATGTTGAGTGAGTCCACTGGCTTCGGAAGGAGATTCAAGGCGGTGAGGCATTCTTCTTTGGCCTTTTCCGGGAGCTTCAGCATCCAGAGAATTTCTGCCCTGTTGAAGTGCATTCTCCAGTATTGCGGCATCAATTTTAGAGCCTGGTCATAAGTGGCTAGAGCCTTGTCCTGTTGCTTTGATTTCGTGAATAGAAGAGCTATCTCGTAGTAGGTTCTTGCCAGGTAGGGGTTGAGTTCCAGGGCATGATTGTAGGCTTTGAAAGCTTCATCGACTTGGTTTGCCTGTTTGTGAATGTCTCCTTCGGTATCATATATAGAGGCATTGTGCGGTAGTAGCTTCTTGATGTGTTCGATTGCTTGCAGGGCATTTTCAAACTCTTGCTTGTAAGCATACTGATTGGCAAGGTTGATGTATGCTGAGGCGCTCAGTCTCTGGGTTACGGTGGAAGACAGCAAATACTCAATCGCCCTGGTGGAGTCATCTTCTCCGGCATAGTAGTTGCCGAGCTTGTACTGCCAAATAGGATCGTCCGGCAATATTTTGGAAGCGTTGAGAAGATGCTGCTTTGTGTTTTTTAAATCGCTATCGATTAAGAACGAATCAGCCGTTAGAATCTCTTTGATATAGTCGTTTTCGGTGGCTTCCGCTGCTTCTTTGTAGGCTTTTATGGTAGCTGGACCATAGCCCATTTGGGCGCAGGCCTTGGCTCTCAAAACCAAAAGCGCGTTTTTGCAGTTGTTCACTTCTAGCGCCAGGCCGGTCTCTATCAAATCAAGCGCTGCCCTGGTCTCTTTCTTGCGTAGTTTGTCTTTTGCCAGTTGCTCATATACGAAGCCGGTTTTTACTTCGAGATTTTGGAATTCGGCAAGAAGTTCTTCCTGCTCCTTGAATTTGTATAGTTCTTTAAGAGCCTCGGAAAGAAAACATTTGGCTTCTAGATTTCCCGGCGTGATTGAAACCGCCGTGGCAAAGCAGTTGCGAGCTGCTTCCGGGTTGGAGTCGAGCAGAAATGTGTATCCCGCATAAATAAAGCTTTTCGCCAGTCTGCCTTTGTATTGCTCTTTGTCCTCGGTCGCTCTGGAGGTTTTGCTGATAATGGAAGGTATGGTACCAAAAGCGGTGCTGGTGTCGAATTTGATCAGAGCCTGCTTTAGTGACTCAATCGTGCCGGCGTCTTGTTTTTGGGGCGTTTCCTGCGCTACCGCCGGATTCAAGGTGAGTTGAGTAAAGCAAATAGATAATAGAATAGAGGAAGCGATGGGGGCGTAACAAAGTACTGGCAATCGACACTTACCGGTAGTTTTGCTCTTGTGCTTGCTTCTCTTCTCAGGTCTTTTCATTTCCGGTTGTTCTTACCTTCTTCTCAAAATATTCTGAAAGTAGT
>JAUIJG010000299.1 GCA_030431355.1 bacterium | reverse complement strand
CGACCTTGCTACCGGAAAGAGTATTGACTATCTCCCGGACTCCGTCTATGGGCGCCTGCACAAATCCATGGCCGAAAGAGTAGGCAAATTCCCCAACCACGTCTTTGTTCTCACCGGCAAATCCGAAATTCTCAGAGAAATCGGCTCCACAACTATGGTTACCTTCCTCATGGTCATGGTCGTGATCATGGTCGTGATCATGATCGTGGTCGTGATCTGAAGAACAGGAGCCGGAGTCCTTCTCTTCTTTTGCTTCGTCTTTCTCGTTATTCTCGTCTACAGGTTCTGCTTCTACCACAGGTCTATCCTCACTTTTTGACATGGACTGTTTCCCTCGGATTGAAAGCTCTATTAAATTTATTCCCCAACATCAGTTATAACACTACCCGGATTTATTTGTTTGAAGCCAGGGCTGAGGGGCATGATTTCACTTCCGGAAGAATGAATCCTCCGGGTCCATTTTTGATAACAAGCTAAAACCAACCAGCCTAAACACATATCTACCAATCTTTTCCAGAGTGGAAAGAAAAACGCGTGTTTTTCTTTCCACCTTTTGGAAGATACAATTGAGAAATGTTTTTGGGGTACATATACAAGGCTCAGTCGAAATCTAATGATTAAATTTCAGATTTCATCAACCCACTTATCTAGTTCCCGCGGCGCTGCCGACTTCCCGGCAGCTAAGCACTCTGTCCACAACGCACCAGGCAGCACCTATCAAACCTGCGTTGGTATCCAACCGCGAGGGTCTAATCTCCACAGTCTCGGCAAGATTATGCAATGTCCTGGAACAAACTTTGTCCCTTAAAAGTTCAAGATCCACAACCTCGCCCAGACCGCCGCTCACTACAAAACAGTCGGGGTTCATAATATGGGTAAGGTTGACGATACCCACCGCCAGATGGTCATGCCACTTGTCAAAGATCTTTCTGGCGTATTCATCTCCACCTTTCATCTCTTCAATGATTTCATAGGTGGAGATGTCCTCCAGGAGATCCGCCAACTTAGTCTGATCGGGGCTTACACCGTCAAGAATTTCCAGGGCGGTCGCCTTCAGACCTCTGCCCGAACCATAGGCTTCCCAACAATTGTGGAGCCCGCAGGTACAGAGGCGGGAATCATCCAGAGCTATGGACATATGTCCTATCTCCCCGGCAGCCCATCCACGACCATGGAGCAAATTGCCATCCATGACGATACCACCACCGATACCAGTACCGAAGGTGATTGCCACTATGCAGCGTTTGTCTTTTAGATCATCCTGCTTCGCCTCGGCATAGGCGGCGGCGTTTGCATCATTCTCCACATGAACCGGCAGATCCACGCTGGCCTCAACCACTTCTCTGATTTTAGTGCCTGCCCAGCCCGGTAGATTACCGGTTGACCCGACAACCTCCCCGGTGTCACAGTTGACCACTCCGGCGGTGGCGATTCCCACTCCGCAGACTTTTTCATCTATATGACCACGAATCAGATTGATTAGAGCTTCTACAATCTTTTCGGGACTATCCGGAGTCGGCACATACTTCGGTTCACCCAAAAGCACGCCATTTTCTATACGGGCCGCTCTTAAATTCGTTCCACCTAGATCAACACCAACAGCAGCTAGCGGGCTCTTCTCTGACGACACTTAGCTCCCTGCTCCCCTCATGACTTAAGTAAACAAAAAACCGATAACCTGACTAACCTTCTCTACCCTTGAACCCGATGCACCGGCAACTCAGATAACTATATCTGGTTAGATGCCGCCTAACTGACCGTGGTCGGAATTACCCTTGAAGGTCAAGCTTTTATAAGGCAAAGGCGCACCATAGATAACGTCAAAGCCGACCCGGTTGATACCGGTGACCATGTCCCTGGTGAGAAGCACTTTGAAATCCTCAGGACCAACAGCAGCGGTGATTGTTCTGGAGTAAAAGAGCTTGTTGGTCATGTTATATCCGAGACCACCACCCAGGGTTAGATATTTGTTCACCTTGAAGTCGCCCATCAGGTTCATGGAACGCTGTCCCTGGATAAAGCGGTCAAACAGGAAGGGAGAATCACCTTTCACCGCGGATTGGTTATAGTTCGCTTGCAGATTGAATCGGTTCAAATTGATGCTGAGCGCCGGACCTATCTGACCAATGATATTGGCGTCACCGGAAGAATATGCCCTCAGGGCTGCTCCGGCGTAGATGTAGGATTTCACTCCGTATTTGTCGTTACCGATGGCGAAGAGCGGATGGGTTGTGGCAGTGATCTGCTCCTGCAGCCTGAAACCGCTGTTCATGATCTTGGTTGTCTGGGTGCCGCCGAAGAGGTCGGCATAATCAGGACTGAGGTTAACTAGTTGAGGGTTGTCCTGCATCCACCCGGCAGACGATCTGAGAGCGGCGTAGCTCAAGAATGGAATCTTAGTGCTCAGTCTGGTGTCAACCACCTCTGCAGCCAACCGTGCTCTTCTAAAACCGAACATACCGTCATCGAGGAAACGGTTCACACCGGCTTGCAATCGCAAAGTAGGAGAGATTCTATAATGTAGATCCGCCACCATAATATTGTTGACCGAACCGGTGGCGATACCGGCTCTCAATTTCTTGGTGGTGATCGTCGCCTGTCCGGCTAATCCGATTCCGCTACCACTATTCTGTCCGTCCAGGGTTCTTCCTCCGATCTGAAGCATCGGAGACCAGGACACCACGCCCTTACCATTAGGAAGTAGAGTGTTGAATTTAGGACCGAGGTTGATACCACCGACCTGCATGTTGCTTCCAAGGGATGGCGCGATGGGCATGACCACGTCGTTGCCGTCTTTGCTTATGCTCGCTTTTATCTTCGGCATGGGAATACCGAATTTGCCGAACATCATTCTGCCGCCGAAAACGGTTAGTTGACCGGTATCTTCATCTTTGTACTTCTCGTAGACCATCTTACGAGCTGTGAACTTATAGCTGGGTTTAGAAGGCATATAAGCTTCCGGGTGAGCCTTTTTCCTGGCCAGCTCAACAAAGTGTCCCACCGGTCCGAAGTACTGGTTCTTCTGGAATACAAACGGCTTTGGAAACTGAATAGTACCCTTCTTAAAATTGACGCCACCATTAGCGCCATGACCGGTTCGGGCAATAATTGTCGCGCCGTTAATCTCGGTATCAGGCTTGGTGATCAAATATTCGTCCGAACCGACCTTGAATTTGAAAGATTTACCGGTGGTCACCTGTCCATCTCTCAATATGGTCACGTGTCCACGCGCGTCGATGGTTTCATCATTCTGATCGTAGAGGATCATGTCCGCTTCAAGTTTTGAATTTTGCCCACCGATGATACAAACCGCATTACCGGTTCCCAGAAAAGTATTCTTTTCGCTGTCGTATTCAGTATCGTCGGCGACAATTTGAATCGTGCCTTTCAGCGTGGTGTCTTCATTCACCTGGGAAGACAGTTCATTTTCCTCACCGTCTTCCAAATCGACTTCTAGACTAAAAGGCTTCCGGGGATCTTTAATGGCTTCGTCGTTGTATGGCTCAGCAGTGAACTTCCCGAAACCGGATCGGCCCGGCTCAAGTGAATCGAGAGCCGGCTCTTGAATCAATTCTCGACGGTCTTCACCGCTGGCATCTTCCGCAGTCTCAGAAGACGTGGCGGAAGAATCTTCCTCGTCGCCCTCTTCATCGCTCAGACCGGCGGAGTCGATCTTCGGAGTAAGAGGCAATAGCAACGTACCGCTGGAAGAGCCACTATCAGATGAAGACTCTCCGGAAGATGAGGCAGCCAGTGCACCGATTGGTGCGACCAGCTGGAAGGACAGGGCCGCCAGCACCGCCAGGGATATGAACTTATTCGATTTATCTATTTTCAGCATCCGCATTTTCAAAGATTTTCTGAGACTGGACGAATCCGACGTTTTTCTACTTCAGGCAGAAGAGAGAGTACATTCTACTTTAGATGTTTGCAACCTGTGAGGTACTGTTTATCATTTATTGAGAGAGTTAAGACAAAAATTTTTCATCCCCGGTTCCCTGATACCAATTAATGAATGCTCATAAATAAGGTGACTCAGTAAAACCGCTCTTCCGGATGTCAACAACGCAGCCATACTACAATCGCGCCGAGGTCGGATCAAGGATCTTTTCTAAATGTTTGACCGGAACTGGATGATCTTGATGTCAGGAGGCGTGAACAAAGAGGTTCTGTTGAGGTTTCTGATGAGATAAAAGTAATTACACTTAATCTCTATTACTTATAAATGGCGATTCTGGGTCCAAGCTTCTAATATTTATGATTATGCACTTCAGTTCATTCGTTTTTAACTGTCCCACAAAGGTTTTGTTCGGTGAGCACGAGAGTGCCTCACTCACCACCTTTGCAGACGAACTCGGCATTAAAAAGCCGCTGCTTATCACCGACCGGTTCCTCAAGGAGCACGGTGTAATTGCCCCTATCATTGAGAGCTTGGAAGATTCCGGATTTGATTATGAGACCTTTCTGGATGTGCCGCCCGATTCGGACATAGACGCGGTTAACAAGGCGGCAGAATTCGGCAGAGAAAAAGGTTGCAACTCTATCATTGCCGTCGGCGGCGGCTCAGTCCTGGATACAGCCAAAGTTGTCAACGTATGCCTGACCCTGGGTAGTGATTTAATGGCCAACCAGGGGCTCAACATTATCGAGAGCAAGCTTTCTCCTTTCGTGGCGGTTCCGACCACAGCCGGCACAGGCTCCGAAGTATCATTCGTGGCAGCCATCAAAGATTCAAAACAAGAGAGAAAGTTGGTTTTCGGCAGCAGATTCCTGGCACCTGACCTAGCAATTTTAGACCCTACATTACTGGCTTCTTTGCCCAGAGGACTGACCCCGGCCACCGGAATGCATGCCGTCACCCACGCCATCGAGTCAGCCGCCTGTGCCGTGACAAAATCGCCCCTGACAGAGAGCATTTCCCTGGAGTCCTTAAAGATCCTGTTTAAGTTTCTGCCAAAAGCAGTACAGGACGGAAACGATATGGAAGCACGTTCCGCCACCCTAATAGCAAGTACCATGGCAGGTATGGCATTCACTAATTCCGGAGTGGGAATTATTCATGCCCTGGCCCATGCGACAGGAGCAATTTTCAAAACTCACCATGGCTTAACCAACGCTGTTTTCTTGTCCCACGGAATGCGTTTTAACAAACCAGAGAGCAAGAGCATTTACGCGAAAGTAGCCCGTGCACTGGAATTCACAGACAGCCGCAATGATGATACCGCCTGTGATATTCTTATCGATAAATTTGAAGAGCTGATGAATGAACTGGACATTCCGAAAGATTTGAAGAGTATCGGAGTGGAGAAAATGGACAGTGAATTGTCAGAGAAGTGGTCAAATCTGGTTCTGGAAGATCCATCCATTATGTTCAATCCGAGATATGCCACCACAGAAGATGTACTTGATATATTCGAGAGGGCCTATTGATGACATTTTTCAACGACACGGATGAATTAGGCACCGTGATGAAAGAGCTATGGAACGCTATCAACGATGATGCCCAGATCCGTGATCCTCTGCTAAAGTCAAAGCTGATTGTCAGATTTCACTACCGCGAACCCGATGGTCAGATTACCATCGATTGTTCCAACGGAGAAAGTATGATCATCGAGTGGGGAGACTGTGAAAAACAGCCGGTGGTAGAGATGTTCATGCAAGCGGATGTTGCTCATAAGTTCTGGATGGGCAAAGTAAACGTTCCCATGTATCTTTTGAACGGCAAGATGGTGGCAAAAGGACCTGTCAACAAAGCGCTTGCCTTACTGCCTGCTATTAAACCGGCCTTCAAAAAATATCCCGGGGTGGTGAAAGAATACCTCGATAGAGACGCGAATTAGGCTGGAGTTTTGTGAGTAACCAGTGAGCAAAGCGGAAAGCAAGAAAAAATCCTTGATGGCCATCGGAGAGCTTGTGGTCGACTGGATTTCTACAACCAAAGGCAAAGGCTTTATCGAATCCAGCACCTATTTCAAGTCCCTGGGCGGAAATGCGGCCAATGTGGCCATCGGTCTGAGCCGACTGGGCTCGCCGAGTAAGTTGATTGCTAAGACCGGAAACGATGTTCAGAGCCGTTATCTTCTTAAAGTTTTAGAAGAAGAAGGGGTTGATACCGAACATATAATCGCCGACCCTGCCTACCCTACCGCCCAGTGCTATGTTTTTACCACCGTGGATGATGACAATACTTTTTTGAACTGGCCCTCCGGCAACGCCGCCCAGTGGCTTGAGTCCGACGAAATAACAGAAGAGATAATGGACGGCATCGACCTGATTCATGCCACCGGAATCTCACTCACCTCCGAGCCTAGAAGAGCGGCTATTTTGAAAGCTCTGGAGATGGCCCACCGGAGAGACCTGGTGGTATCGTTTGACGCAGGGTTTCCCACCGGTGAAGGCGAAGAAGCCCGGGAGAGCGTCAAGAAAGCGATGACTCATGCTGACATAATCAAGGTCAACATGCTTGAGCTTATCTTCTGGAACAGACAAATAGACCCGGAATTAGCCAGATCGATACCGGCCGAGATCACAAAGTTGTACGACAATCCTCCGTCCAGCGGTCATGAGGAGACCTCAAGCAAAGGCTCTGTAGACATTCCCGCCCAGTTACTGGAGGACCTTTCCGGTACTCTCTTTGAAAGATACAAGCCCGCGGTTCTACTGGTTACGCTGGCTGAAAAAGGCAGCTATATTTTCAGCGAAGGAGAGAGGTTGA
>JAUIJG010000298.1 GCA_030431355.1 bacterium | reverse complement strand
GACCGTAATGATGCAGAACTTGAGCCTTAGGAGTAAACCAGATCTGCCAGCCGGCTTTTTTGATGCGATAGCACCAATCTACCTCTTCGAAGAGCATAAAGTAGCCCTCGTCCAGTATGCCTACCTCTTCGATAACTTCCCTGCGCAACAGAAGGCATGCTCCTTCCGGTTGATCGACCTCCCGTTCGTCATCATGCTCCCAGTCCAGCATTTTATAGGCCCTGAACTGAGCACCATATGCAGAACCACTGGGAAATAGCTTGCTCAGTCCGATCAGTTCGCAGAGCATACCGGTAAAAGTAGGAAATTGTCGGCAAGACCGTTGAATACTTCTATCTGAATTTAGTAGCTGCGGTGCTACTATCCCCGCTTCCGGGTGAGTTTTGAGGAAATTGATCAGTACATCCAGGGCTCCCGGTTGAACTTCGGTATCCGGGTTTAGCAAAAGAATGTATCGACCCTTTGCTTTTCGAAGCACCTGATTGTTTGCCTTGGCAAAACCGAGATTGTCGCTGTTTGCGATCAATTCGACCCAGGTGTGTTTGTCGGCGACCATGGCAGCCGAGCCGTCGTGGGAGTCGTTGTCCACTACGAAAACTTCACTGGTCAAATCATTGAAGCGCGCCAGATCTTCTTTTAAGGTTTCAAGAGAACGATCAAGAAGCTCTCTTGTGTTCCAGCTCACAACAATCACAGTAAGATCGAGGGTGGCACTTGCTGTACTCTCGAACTTTTCTGTTTTGGCTTCGGCCTGGGCAGTGAAATCGGTCATTTTTAAAATGGTTCTATGATTCTAATTGGTCGGCGCTGACCGATATCGATCTTGTCAGCATCTATGTTTTTATCGCGATAATGACCGGAAGCGTATTAATAGATTGAAACAAACCTCTATCTATTTATTATTGTTCGATCATCTACAGGAAGTTTTCCAGGCTGCGCTTTATCCCGGGATGAGGATGACTTGCCGTTGAGTGCTTTGATAAGTGCCTGGCAACCTTGCAGGGCTTTGCCCTCTGAGGTTTTCGATAAAAGCGTAATGTAAAAATTGCGGAACGTCGCTTCATACAGGCTTCGGGAAACCCGCTTCACCCTTCAGTCTGAATTCAGATTTAACATTGAGTTCAAGAACTTCGGATTACAATTTAGCGCAGTTGCCGGGTTGCAGGTAAGGACCCAATGTTTCTGAAGAGACTGACGGACATTCTCATATCGTTATCCGTATTGCTATCGTTCTGGTGGCTTTTTGCCATTTTAGCCATTCTCATCAAGCTGGATTCGAAGGGGCCGATTATTTTTAAGCAGAAGAGAGTCGGATTGAATGGGGAATTCTTTGAAATTTATAAATTCCGAACCATGCGAACCGGCACCCCAAACCTTGCCACAGACCAGATGTTGAAGTTGCCCAGTCCGGTTACGAAGGTGGGAGCGATACTAAGAAAAACCAGTATTGATGAGCTTCCCCAGTTGGTGAATGTCCTCCTGGGACAGATGAGTCTGGTGGGCCCCAGGCCGGCTCTGTATAATCAGACCGAACTCACCGCTCTCAGAGAAGAGAACGGAGTTTTGAGATTTCCACCCGGAATCACCGGATGGGCTCAAATCAACGGCAGGGACGAACTGGAAGATCGAGTCAAGGTGGACTTCGACAAGTGGTATTGCAATAACTGGAATTACCTACTTGACTGGAGCATCATCATCAAGACTATCGGTGCTGTTTTCAGTAAGCGGGGAGCCTTTTAAACAAACCCGAGAGAGTCGGTTCGGGTCATTAGTAGTGAAGTCGGAGTTCTGGAATCCTCCAATAAATCTGGCGGAAACACTTGTAAAAACCTCAAGCAGGAAAAGGAAAAATGAAAGGATTAATACTTAGCGGCGGCAAAGGCACCAGGATGCGTCCTATTACCCATACTGCGGCCAAGCAGCTATTGCCCGTGGCTAACAAGCCGATTCTCTACTACGCTGTTGAGTCATTAATAGATGCCGGAATTCGTCAGATCGGCATAATCATAAGTCCGGAGACCGGCGATGATGTTAAAGATTGCCTGGGTGACGGCGATCGTTGGGACATCGATATTCAGTATATTTTGCAGGAAGAGCCCCTGGGACTCGCCCACGCGGTGAAGACCGCCCGGGAGTTTCTGGACGAAGATCCCTTCGTCATGTATTTGGGAGATAACCTTATAAAGGATGGGGTCGGTCCCCTGGTTCAGAGATTCCAGAGCGGAGAAGCCGATGCCTTCATTCTTCTGAAAGAGGTGGAAAATCCCAGCTCCTTTGGTGTGGCTGTTCTCAACGGTGATGGCAAAATCCTTTCCCTGGAAGAGAAGCCGAAGAAACCTAAGTCGAACCTGGCTCTTGTCGGAGTTTATCTCTTCAACAAAGAGATCCATGAAGCTATCGATAAGATCAAGCCGAGCAAACGTGGTGAGCTTGAGATCACCGATGCCATTGCCAAACTCATCGAGATGGGGCATTCTGTCGACTCCCATGTATTGACGAGCTGGTGGCTGGATACTGGTAAGAAAGACGATATGCTGGAAGCCAATCGAGTCGTGCTTGATGAGATGACCGAGGGAACCATCGATGGCTTTATCGATGACATTACAAGAATCTCAGGAAGAGTAGCCGTGGGCAAAGGCAGTAAGTTGAAGAACTGTACTGTGAGAGGACCTGCCGTTATCGGTGAGAATTGCTCCCTTGAAAATACCTACGTCGGACCTTTTACTTCGATAGGCGACCGCGCCCGGGTCTCTAACGCTGAAATTGAGCATTGTATTCTTCGGGAAGACTGCCAAATTCTTGATTTTCACGGACGGATCGAGGATAGCTTGATCGGTGTAAACGTGGAGTTAACACGTGGGCATCACAAGCCGGTCGCTTTCCGGCTGATGTTGGGCGACGACAGTAAGGTTGAAGTGGTCTAGCTTCGGGCTTTTGACAACCGCTCTCGACGAACGAGATGGAAAGATAAAACAATATTTACAGGCATAGCCTCCAATATGATCGACTCTCTGTTGATCTGGAGGACATGTCAATAAATAATCATTGCAGACACGGAAACTCTGAAGAGGAATTGTTTATGCGTCTTTTGATCACAGGTGGTTTAGGTTTCATCGGAAGTAACTTAATCAGGCACTTCCTAAATGCTCATCCAACATATGAAATTATCAATTTGGATGCCGAGACATACGCGGGTCATAAAGAGAATCTTGAAGGTGTGGCCAGCAATAAGAATTACAAGTTCGTAAAAGGGCGCATCGAGAACAGCGAACTGGTCAACGATATCGTCTCCGGAAAGCTTTTCGGCAAGATAGACGGTATCATCAATCTGGCTGCCGAAAGCCATGTGGACCGTTCCATAATGGATCCTTCCGTTTTCGTTCAATCCAACGTTATGGGTACCCAGGTTCTTCTTGAGGCTGCATTCAAGCACGGTCTTGTGGAAGGAACCAAACCCGGTGTGGATGCCAAATTCAACATCCGCTATTTGCAAGTATCAACAGATGAAGTCTATGGCTCTCTGGGTGAGAGCGGCTACTTCACCGAAGATACTCCTCTGGCTCCCAACAGCCCTTATTCCTCTTCCAAGGCTGGCGGCGATCTTCTCTGCAGAGCATATTTCCACACCTTCGATATGCCGGTTATGATTACCCGTTGTTCCAACAACTACGGTCCTTATCAGCATCCTGAAAAGCTCATCCCTCTCTTCATCAACAACTTGATGAACGGCAAGCAAGTTCCTGTCTATGGCGACGGTAAGAACGTGCGTGATTGGCTGCATGTCTCGGATCACTGTAAGGCTATCGATGTTGTCTTCCACAAAGGCACACCCGGAGATGTATACAACATTGGTGGCAACAACGAGTACACCAACATGGAGATCACCAAGATCCTTCTAGATGCTCTGGGTAAAGGCGAAGAGATGATTCGCTACGTGGAAGATAGACTCGGCCATGACAAACGTTATGCCATCGATTCTTCTAAAATCCAGAAAGAGTTCGACTGGGCACCGAAATATACTTTCGAAAGCGGCATTCGTGAAACCATTGAGTGGTACAAAAATAACCAGGAATGGTTGACTCAGGTTTCCGACAAGGTCGAGGACACCGTGCCGGTTACGCCTGTTGCCGCTCCCGCGACCACAACAGTCACAAGCTAGAACCACATCTAAAAGTAGCAGGGCTGGCACCATAACTGTGTGTCAGCCTTACTTACAGCCAGGTATTTGAGTCTGATTGCTAAACTGATAACGGAATAAAGATACTATGGAAAATAAGAAACTGCTCGTCACCGGTGCTAGTGGCATGTTAGGTCAAGCTCTCTGTGCTTGCCTTGAATCACGTGGGCATAACGTGATTCGAATGCCGAAAGAGGCGCTTGATGTCACCAACTATGAGCAAGTAATGGATGTACTGGCCGGGGCATCTGCTGATCTTGTTCTCCACTGCGCTGCATATACTAAGGTTGATCAGGCGGAATCCGAGCCTGAACTGGCATTCCTTATCAACGGATACGGCACGGAAAATCTGGCTGTGGCCTGCGACAAGCTTCAAGTGCCGATGCTCTATTTCAGTTCAGACTATGTATTCGACGGCAAGAATAATAGACCCTACACAACCTGGGATCCGACCAGACCACTTTCTGTGTACGGCAGGAGCAAGCTCGCCGGTGAGAAGGCTGTTATGAGGCACTTGCGTGACTTCTACATCGTTCGAACCAGTTGGTTGTATGGACCCTATGGGCGCAATTTTGTCGATACAATTCATGCTAAAGCGAAAGAAGGCAAGGAGCTTAAGATAGTTGCCGATCAGGTAGGATCTCCCACCTGTACATTGAGTCTTTCCGAGATGGTCGCCGACCTGATAGCTACGGAGAGATGGGGTGTCTATCACGCCACGGATGATGGTGTGACCAACTGGTATGAATTTGCCCTGGAAATTTGTAAAGGCATAGATGTTGATATTAAGCCGATTCCAACCAAGGAATATCCCCTGCCGGCGACCAGACCGAGCTATTCTGTGCTCGATAAAACAACCCTGGTAAGCACTATTGGGCGGGAGCCCCAGAGTTGGCAGGAGTCATTGAAGAATTACCTTGAATTGAAAAAGGTCAAGGCTACTGCCTGAACACAGGGAAAATCACAAAAAATCTGATATCCTATCTTCTTATCGTAAGGTAGCAGGTTGTGTTGGTGAATTATGGTCAGTCTTAAACCGCTCAGCAAGGAATCCATCGGCAAAGATTATGCCGGGGACCTGTCAGTTCAAGAGTATTCTAAAAAGCCCGCCATCGAAGGGGTTCAGATTATAAACCTCAATCTTTTTGTTGAAGATGGAGGATGCCTCGCGAGATAGTACGTCTTGACGACCAGGGCAATCTGCAGATACTTCCTGATTTCAAGGTAAAGCAATCAACCTTTTCCCAGATGCTTCCTGGAACAATCAAAGCATTCCACCTGCACTATAACCAGGAAGATTGCTGGTTTATCATGCCCCACGATCGGGTTCTTGTCGGTCTTTTCGACGCCAGGAAGGATTCTCCTACCTATAACAAGACCATGCGCTTTATTCTAGGAGCCGGTCGCGCTCAGCTTCTATATATTCCCAGAGGCGTTGCTCACGGTCTTGCCAATGTGTGGCAGAAGCCTTCTTCGATGATTTATTTTGTCAATCAGTGTTTTGATCCAAATCAGCCCGATGAACAAAGGTTGCCCTGGGATACGCTGGGTGCTGATTTCTGGGAGATCAAAAAGGGCTAGAGGCAGTTAAAGCCGGTAAGCTCTTGCTATTGTGCGTCCTGTTGATAAGTCTCGGGTTTGCATGTAGATCTGCTTTATTTCGTTCCGCCTTATATCCTGTTGTCGCTGTTTTCAAGGTTCATGATCTCAATTTCTATGTGGTCCCCCGGGAGTTCTCGGTGCGCAAGGGGCCGGTTCTTCTTTTTGGCACAGGGGCCGGTCATATATTTAGCCTCCGGGTCTTCAAGATCAAAAACTTCTTGTCTTCGTGTCGGAACCAGGCTATTTGTGACAGGATAGAGGTTCTTGAAAGCGCCTCTGGATCTTTTTTGGAAGAGATTGACGCCGATTTGTTGGGGGAGCTGCCTGGGATTCAAGGATCTGAAATCTGGAAGATTGAGGGATTGTTCAGACCGATTGATTTTGACTCTGCAGAAGCCAGGATAGCGGTTGCGTCCAGGCTCTCTTCCGGACGATATATCGGTGTATTCGAGTCGAAGCAGCTTTTCGGTAAGACGAGAAGAAGAAAGTTGGTTATCTTTGATGTCACTAAAGACGGTGGCGCTCTATCCGGTGAAGGAGATAAGCTAAAATAGCGGAAAGAAATATTCCGAATAGGGACAGGAGCGCGCCCAGTTTTAGAGACTCAGGCTCATAATGAATTACAATCCTATTTGTTCCGGCAGGTAAAGATAAGCCTCTCATGACATAGTTGGTGCGAATTAACTCTGCCGGCGCATCATTAATGGTGGCTTTCCAACCAGGGTAAAAAGTGTCGGAGAAGACGAGGAAAGATTTACTGTCACAGTCTGTTTCCATTATCACTTCGCAGTCTTCAAGCTTGATTATCTTCGGTACGCTGTCTTTGATTGAGGAGAGCGAAGTTTGATTTTTTCGTGGTGCGAGGGTGGGGTCTGCTTCAACCAGAGCGGTCTTTTCTGGTTTGAAGCGACTTTCAAGAATGGTGGTCAAAGTCTGATAG
>JAUIJG010000297.1 GCA_030431355.1 bacterium | reverse complement strand
GGGAAGTGGACAGGGCGATAGAATTTTATGAACGCGCCAACGTGATCGAAGTACAGCAGCATGGTTTCTACTGCCGCCTGTGGCTTGATCTTGATCTGGATGAATAATCGACTGTAATTCGAACTTAAATAGCTTTCACCTGATTGCTAAAATATGAAACCTTCGCCAGTTCATCCAGCCGGGATGATACAAATTGCTCAGTTTTCCGGTACAAGGCTTGGAAATTGTTGTAAGTAAGCGTAAGCTGTACTTGAATCTCATCTCCACCCGAGCCGGCGTGGATTCAACTTACATTAGGTTATCCATAATGTGCGGAATCATCGCGATATCAGGTACCGACAGCTCTGCTTACGAAACATTTTTTGGACTGATGAATCTTCAGCACCGTGGACAGGATGGTGCCGGCATCCTCACTGTGGATGATAAAGACCCTCCCGGCTTCCATGTGCACAAAGGAAGCGGTCTGATAGACAATGTTTTCTCGGAAAGATCGTTCAAAAGTTTAAAAGGCAAAGCTGCGGTCGGACACGCACGTTACGCAACCGTGGGCGGCAACAATCCGAACTTACTGCAACCTTTCTTAGATTTCGACGAAGGTTTCGGAATCGCCCACAATGGCAACATTGTCAATTTCTATTCTCTCAGGGACAAGTGGCTCGCTTCCGGGGCATCGAGAAACAAAAGAGTGATTTCGGATTCTGAGCTGATTATGAGGCTTCTCGCCCAGAAGCTCGACAGCGCAAACTCAGAGATCTCGGCCCAATCTCTTTTCAAAGCCTTAAAAGAAGTGATGAACACCCTGGTGGGGGCATACTCCGTGGTTGGTCTTACCAGAAATGGTGACATATTCGGATTTCGTGATCCCCACGGCATCAGACCCCTGGTCTTCGGCACCAGAACTGGTGACGATAAAAGACCAAATTTCGCCATGGCCAGCGAAAGTGTAGCCTTGAGATTCCTTGGCTATTCGGAAATAAGTGAAGTTGAAGCCGGTGAAGCTATCTTCGTCAGCGCAGACGGCAAGGTGGAACGAGAGCTTATTCACCAGGAATCAAATTCACCATGCATGTTTGAATGGGTGTACTTCGCCCGAGTGGAGTCAGAATTCTCCAGCACCTCGGTTTATAGATCCCGTTTTCAGTTGGGTCTGGTCCTGGCCGAACAACTCAAAGCAGCAGCCATAGACGCCGACATTGTGGTGCCGGTGCCGGAAACAAGTCGTGCCACCGCCATAGCGCTTTCTGAGTCTCTGAACATTCCCTTCAGAGAACTTCTCATTAAAAACCGCTACGTGAATCGAACTTTTATTCTCGACGATCAGCATTCCCGCCAGGAAGCAATTAGAAGAAAGCTTTTTCCCATAGCGGAAGAATTCGAAGGACAACGCTGCCTGGTGGTGGATGACAGCATAGTACGAGGCAACACGGCTAAACAGCTTGTCCGCTTAATTCGACAATCCGGCGCCCGGGAAATAATCCTGGTCTCGGCATGCCCTCCCATATCGCATCCATGTTATTACGGCATAGACTTCCCCAGCCCCAAAGAGCTGGTAGCCTACCAGAGAGACAGCCGGGCCATTGCCGAAGAGCTGGGGGCGGACCGGGTAGTCTACCAGGATATAGAAGGATTGAAGAAAGCACTCGATGAAGATTCGCTTTGCACCGGTTGCCTTACCGGTAATTATCCGACCTCGATAGATGAAGGTCTGGATTTTGAAAAACAAAGACTCCTCGACCGCAAAGATAGCGTGAAGGGGTCATCATGCTGAATACAAAACGCACCGACTGCAAATATGAGCGAATGGGGGAGGACTGAGTTTTGATGCGCTTGATTTATGAAGGATCAGTAAAGCGCCTCTTAGAAAGAGCGGACAGAAGTGATCGACTCTTTTTTCAGTTCACTGACGACTACTCGGTATTCGACTGGGGCAAAATGCCGGATACCATTAAAGACAAAGGCTGCTCCCTGGCTTTGATAGGAGCCTTCTTTTTCGAAAAACTATCCTCCCCGAATTTTTTCAAGACCCTGGTTCAAAGTCCCCACCTCAAAAACTTCGACTCAATATTCCTCACCAATTTATTCAATTCTCCCACCTATAAAAAGCTGGAGAGCGATGGTTTAAACAGTCACTATATCGGACTGCATACCGGCGAGAAACCGCTGAAGCCGGATGATTTAGATGACTCGCCAGGAGCCGACAAGTTATTTCTCGAGGTTCAAAAAGCCTCTGTCTTCGCTCCCGAAAGAAGAATCTTCGACGTCAACCAGGTCTATTTTTATCCGGAGAATCTGGAGAGCCCATTGAATAGGCGCCTTATTCCCCTGGAGGTTGTTTTCCGCTTCGGCATGCCCCAGGGTAGTTCCTTGAAGACCAGGCTTGAGAAAGATCCTTTGTATTACAGAAAGATCGGTCTGGAGACGGAGCCCCAGGAGAATCAACTATTTGACCGCCCGGTGGTTGAATTCTTCACCAAACTGGAGCCGGAGGATAGACATTTGAGCTATCAAGAAGCAGCGCTGATTTCAAGGCTTTCTCCAGCGGAATTCGAAGAGCTCTTAGACAAGACCCGTGCTCTGGCGCTCGCGCTCTATCACGTTTTTTCTGAAATCGATATCACCCTTTTTGATGGCAAGTTTGAGTTCGTGCTGGATAACACGGATGAAACTACTGACGGTGCCAGAGTTGTCCTGGCCGACAGCATCGGTCCGGACGAATTGAGATTGATTTATAAAAACCATCATCTCAGCAAGGAGTTGTTGCGTCAGTATTACCAGAAAAGCGCCTGGGCAGAAGCGGTGAAGCAAGCTAAACTTCGCGCCAAAGAAGACCCTTCCATCGACTTCAAAGAGAGATGCATCAACGAACTTGGTCACAGCCCCAAGCCCATCGGAAGAGATGAGAAGCAAGTCATAGATAAGCTTTATCCGGTGCTTGCTAATACTATTACAGGAAGAAATTTATTCAAAGACGCCGGCTCCCTGGAGGAATTGGCCGACAGTTTCGACCAAATTTTCAGCAAAACTTCGGCGGGAATTTGAAAGTAGACCAGGCAACCATTCAAGGAGCAACTCAATGAAAAACTTGAAAGTAATGGTCATCGGTGGCGGCGGCAGGGAACATGCCCTTGCCTGGAAGATAGCGGCAAGTCCCCTGGTAGATAGAGTATTCTGCGCACCAGGCAATGGTGGCACTGGCCTGGAGCCGAAAGTCGAAAACCTGCCTATCTCCGTGGAAGCCTTTCAGGACCTGGCGGACGCAGCCGAAAAGAAGGAGATTGATCTTGTCGTTGTCGGTCCCGACAACCCGCTGGCCGACGGCATCGTCGACTTTCTAGATGGCAAGGGACTGAGAGTCTTCGGTCCAACCCAGGAGCAAGCCAGATTAGAGTCGAGCAAATCCCACGCCAAAGCTGTTATGAAGAGCCTTGGTATTCCGACTGCTTCAGCTGAAGTATTCGAAGATAAAGAAAGCGCTCTGGAATACGCCCGAAAGAACGCTCGAGCAAGAGTTGTAAAAGCGGATGGACTGGCCTATGGAAAAGGGGTATTTGTTTGCTCGGAGCTAAGCGAGGTCGAAGAAGCCCTCGATCAATGTTTCTTTGAAAAGACTTTTGGAGAGTCCGGAAACAAAGTAATCATCGAAGACCGACTGGAAGGCGAAGAGCTGTCTATCTTCCTCCTGAGCGACGGTAAAAATCTGCTTACTCTTGCACCTTCCCAGGACCACAAAAGAAGATATGAAAAAGATAGTGGACCTAATACCGGGGGAATGGGTGCTTACAGTCCTGTTCCCCTCTACGAAAATCAGAAAGAAAAAATCAATAAGTCGATAATTCAGCCCCTGGCCGATGCCCTGAAAGAAGGAAGGTTCAGTTATAAAGGAGTCCTGTTCATAGGCATTCTCGTGGATAACGATATCCCCTATGTCCTGGAGTTTAATGCCCGGTTCGGCGACCCGGAAGCGCAAACGATATTGCCGAGACTGAAATCGGATATAGTACCAGCTCTCATCGCCTGTACCGAAGGCACTTTAGACCAAATCAGCCTTGACTGGGAAGATTCATTCAGCCTTTGTGTGGTGGCTTGCGGAGACAGTTATCCCCAGAGTTCATCCAGAGACAAAGAGATAGTGATAGGTCAATTGAGCGAAGAAGCCAAGCTTTTTCACGCCGGCACGAAGAAGACCTCCGACAAGCTATTGACGAATGGTGGCAGGGTGCTGGCAGTGGTCGGCACGGGTGATTCCTTCGAAACAGCCTCGGAGTCTGCCTACCGCAACATAGAAAAAGTAAATTTTGAAGGTATGGACTATCGAAAAGACATCGGCTGGAGGGTGAGAAGCAAGTGTCAATCAATATAGCGGTGATGGTCTCAGGCCGGGGCTCTAATCTGAACGCAATAATTCAAGCGGTGGAGGACAAAAATCTGGACGCCAATATCGTCTGCGTTCTCTCCAACGATCCTGAAGCCCAGGCCTTGACCATAGCAGCCCAGCATGGGATAGAAATATTTGGACTTTCCCACAAAGGCATGAAAAGAAAAGAGCATGAAGAAAAGATTCTCAAACACCTTGCCGGTTTTGAAATTGACTTTATCGTGCTGGCTGGATACATGCGAGTGCTCAGCAGTCACTTTTTGCGAGCATTCAAACATAGTGACGGCTACTTCAAAGTGATCAACATTCATCCGTCTTTGCTCCCCGCTTTTCCAGGAATCAACGCTTACGAAGAAGCATTCAATTATGGTGTTAGAGTTTCCGGAGTAACCGTCCATCTCGTGGACGAGAAGGTAGACCATGGACCAATCCTGGCCCAGGTTCCGTTCCCACGCTTCCCGGAAGACACCCTGGATACATTTTGCGCCCGCGGCCTCTCCGTTGAGCATGCTCTCTACCCGTCGGTTCTTCAACAAATCGACGAAGAAGGGGTGAGCTTCTTCTCTCGAAAAATTGACAAAGTCGAAGTAGCAGGAAATCAGAAATGACCCAGTCCACAAGGAACATCAAAGAGAATCAGGGAAAAACGACAGGAAGTGACACTGTCCTGTGCTTTGCCACCCTCAAGAGTGACTCATGGGTGCATCCAACCTACTGGATTCGTTTCGATGAAGAGATTGTCGATCGTGATCATCTGGAAGAAGCCCTTACCAGAATACTTGTGGACGAGACCCTCGACACAGCCCTCAAGTCCATAGACAAAGATCGTCTTACCTGGTCCGAAAAATTCAAAGATGATGGATATCTATTCTGGGCAGAAAAACAATTCTTGCCCGGAGTTACAGACAACCTGTCCAACACCATCGAAGAAGCCCTCAGGCTGATGTCGATATCATCCACGGTATCAGTCACATCCGGAGCCACATACTTAATAAGTGAGCCACAGCTCTCAGCCTGGGAGGTAAAAACCCCGGAACAGATCGTTGAATATGCCTCATACAACTTGTTTCACCCGTTAGTAGAGCGTTTTTGCGTGCACGACCTGAACAACCTGACAGGAAAAGAAGAGAGCTTGTTGACTTTCAGCAAAGTCTCCCTGACAGAGGCGAGAAAACCTAAGTCAATCGATCTGAATATCTCCGATAGCGATCTCGAAAGTCTCAGCAGAGATCGGCTCCTTGCTTTGAGCCTGGAAGAGATGAAAGTGGTACAAAAACATTTCAAGAACAAAAAGCATAAACAGGAGAGAGAGACTGTAGGCTTACCGGAAAATCCGACCGATGTGGAGATGGAGGTAATAGCCCAGACCTGGTCTGAACACTGCAAACACAAAATTTTCAACGCTCGCATCGAACACGCGGAAGAGACCGCCGACAAAAAGATACCCGTCCATCACAAAGTAGTTAACAGCCTCTACAAAACATATATTAAGGGCGCAACCAAGAAACTATCCCCCCAGAGACCGGACCTGCTTTCCGTCTTCGAAGACAACTCCGGAATAGTAAAATGGGACGAGAACTGGGGTGTCTGCTTTAAGGTAGAAACCCATAATTCTCCTTCGGCCCTGGAGCCCTATGGCGGCGCCCTGACAGGAATCCTGGGAGTTAACAGAGATATACTCGGAACCGGTTTGGGAGCGAAGCCGATATTCAACACCGATATCTTCTGCTTTGCCTCACCGAAGGCAAAAAATATCGCCCGGAGACCGAAACTCCTACCGGTTGAGACCATACCCCGCGGGGTGAGAAAAGGGGTTGAGGATGGAGGCAACAAAAGTGGAATCCCCACGGTTAACGGAGCAGTGGTTTTCCATGATGGATATCGCGCCAAGCCCCTGGTGTTTTGCGGAACAGGGGGTATTCTTCCGCTGAAGAGAGACGGTCTCGACCACGTATTCAAGCACACCAGACCAGGGGACAAGATTCTTATGGTGGGCGGAAGGGTTGGCAAAGACGGAATTCATGGCGCCACCTTTTCATCGGAATCACTGCATGAGGGCTCGCCGGTAACGGCGGTTCAAATCGGTGACCCCTTTACCCAGAAAAGAGTAATCGATTTCACTCTTGCCGCCCAGGACCAGGGTCTCATATCAGGAATCACCGATAATGGTGCCGGCGGTTTGTCCTCTTCCGTAGGAGAGATGGCAACCATCACCGGTGGTGCCACCATAGATCTGGATAAAATCCCGCTAAAATATCCAGGTTTGGAAGACTGGGAAATCGTAATCTCTGAATCCCAGGAGCGCATGACAATCTCTTCCAGCCGTGTGGATGAACTTGTAAAGCTCGCGGAGATTTATAATGTTGAAGTTTCTGAAATC
>JAUIJG010000296.1 GCA_030431355.1 bacterium | reverse complement strand
CCCGGCTCTCGGACTCCAACCAGGCTATCGCCTCCTGCACTGACTCTCTATATAGCAGCTCACTCTTTTCCAGATCGCCGTTCAGGGTGTCGATCTTGCCATCGATCATCTTCTGGTAAAAAAGTTCTAGGGCTTTGTGATAGGTCTCGCCAAGAATCCTGGCATCAAGTTCCAGAGTAGGTTCTTCATAGACCTCCAGATTTAGCACTTTTGACACCCAGTATCGGAAAGGACACTTTCCATATTCATTGAGGCGCGAAGCACTCCACATGGAGGGCAGACGAACTTCCAGGGTCCCGAGAGCGACAGGTTCAGTAAGGCATCCGTTATAGTTGGAACCTTCAATTCCCTCCAGCCGGGCCACAAGCATAGCCTGCTGGTCCGCTATGGAATCCAAAAGATCAACGATCTCAGGATTACTATACTGCTTGAACCGATCGGAACCGGCACCAAAAGCAGTTGCACCTGAAACAAAGTCCTTTAGAGAAAAAGGACTCAAGATTGACATCTTATATGGTGAAACTTCCTCTACTTTCATTGGCAGTGCACCACTGGTGATGAAGAAGGAAGGAAGAATCTCATCACCGGCCATATCCCACATGGGCAGAGACAACTCCACTTTCTGCACGGCGCGCTTAACCAGTGACTGAAAGAGCCCGTATTCAAAAGTAGGATGGAGTCGGGGATTCTCGATTGCTATTCCGTAGGAGGACCAGAGATTGATCTCGTCGAAGCTGGTAAACCCTTTCGCCCTGGCACGCCTGGGGAATTCTCCTTCCACCAGTCCCCCCATGTAGACTCTGGAGAACCTACGGTTCGGGGCAAGATCTACAGAACAAATATAAACAGGCTTTTTGTATCTGCTTGTGCTTCGGAAGTTAGACTGCTCGGCGACATGCTCCAGGTGCGAGATAAAATCAAGGTAGGTGAGAACCACGCCGGATTTGCCACCATTTAAGACGATATCTTCCTGAACCAGTCCACCAAGGCTCTGGCGAAATTCGGCAAAAGCCCTCTCTTCCAACCAGCCTTTGAGTGGATCATGATGGTCCTGATCTTCAGGCGGCTTCAGGCAGGCAAGAACCACATCCTCAACCCAGGAAACAAATTCAGTGAGAGTGTTACTTCCTTGTGGTGGTGTGAGAATATCAAAAAATCTCTTCAGCTCACTCTTCAAGGACTCCTCTAAATCGAGGCTCATCCACTGGGAACGGGATCCAATCAGATCATTGTCCAGGGACAAACTGTCCAGTTTTTCCCGCGCCTGCTTGAGCAAAGAGAAATCTTCATCGTTAAGATGTTGACTGTTTAAAAGGGTCATCACCTCGGCCCGGGAAAAGTCGCCGTCAAAAAGATTGAGCAGTTTGAAGATAAACTGAACAACAGGCACCGCTTTTAGTGAGACCGCTTCGTCCACAAAATAAGGCAAGCCGGCATCTTCAAAAGCGGCTTCTATAGCGCTTCTATAGCGCCGCATGTTCGGCACAACAAGAAGAATATCCTCAGGCTTGACGCTGTCTTCGACAATGGCGGCTTTGATGCTGCGAGCAATCTCCTCCATTTCAAGAAATCTGTCCACAGCCTTAACGCAGTCTACCGGCGGCAATTCCTGGACCTGGGGCTCTCTCCAGACAATCTCTGCGTTGCTGAAGCTGGAAACGAGATCATCGTATGAAGACTGTTTCCATATATACTCCTGGCGCTCATCACTATCTTCGATATCCTGAAGATAATCGAAACAGATAAGCATCTGCTCGGAAAATCTCGATAACTCTTGTAATACATCGAGCTGTAGTCGGCTGAATCGGTCAAATCCATCTACGCCAATAAACTTAAACAAACGGGTAGTTTCTTTCCTGGAAGCCAGATGCTCTCTGCAAGCGAAAGCAAGACGCCTGTTGTCGAGAAAGTCGATATTGTCCAACTCCAGCCAATACTGCTTGTAGACTTTAGCAAGCTCGAGGTGCTTGGAACTATCTGCGGCGCTCTCGTGGAGACGGCTCAACACATCGTCCGGACTGAGACCTGCTCTTTGAAATTCGTCAATAAGCTCAAGAATAGAACCATAGGTTCCCTTGAATTCAGCCAGAGCAGCTAGATTACCCAGCTCACCCCGCTCATTCAAAATACCCATGGCCCGCGAGACTATCGCCGGTCGCACCGAATCCGGTATTAGCCTGTAAGTCACACCAGAGCGTTTGAGAATCTGACCGCAAAGAGTATAAAAGTTGTCTATTTTGACGCCAAGCAAACCCTTGACTTGGCCAGAGTCGCCGGAGCGAAGTTTCTCGGACATCCGCTCGCTGGCTAAGTTACGATAGCGGCTGGAAGGTACTATCAGATGAGTTCCCAGGGCGCTGGGCTTACCCGGAGCGGCCGCGCCTTCTATCAACTCGCTCAAAAGCTTCTCTGTCTTCCCGGATCTGTAGGGTCCGATTAAGAGTCTAATATTGGCGGCACTGGACAAAAGAAAACCAACCTCTATCTAAAATGTCTCCAGCCCTTGAAGCGGGTCGGAGAAGAAAACACTAAAGAACCTAGATTATAGCTCTCCGAACACCATCGAAGAGACTCTAATTTGCAAAAACCTGAAAGGTCTGATTCTAAAAGAAAAAAATGCGTGCCCGTTGAGATTCGAACTCAAGGCCTTCGGCTTCGGAGACCGACGCTCTATCCAGCTGAGCTACGGGCACAGACAGACCATCATTATATAGCAAGGGAATTAATTAGGGGCTCAGGAACCAGGATGCGTTACGAGATCTTCTAATGCCCGTATATCATGGATTGTAACCCGCTTGGATTCTATATCTATCCAATTGCTGGAGCGAAACTTGTTAAGAATTTGAGTCACCGTCACCCTGGAGGATCCGACCAGATCGGCTATCTCCTGGTGGGTCAGGGGAAATTCCACTTTGATTCCAGCAGGGGTCACCTTACCATGGCTCTCAGCCAGGGTTATCAACAAGCGCGCCACTCGGCTCGGCACCTGACGAAAAACCAGGTCCTCTATTCTTGCCTGGGCTTGCTTCAATCTTCCTCCCAGAATCTGCAAAAGACGCAGGCCGAACTCGGGGTTCTCCCTGATGAGATTCTGAAAAGCATCTCTATCTATATGATATATGCGCGACTCTTCAAGGGTCTCCGCGTAACTATCGTGCTCCCCTGCCTCCCAGGCAGCTTCACCGATCAACTCACCGGGACCTAATAAAGCCAGAATTACAGTTTTACCTTCCGGGGATAATCTGGTTACTCTGACGCGACCTTTCTCTATGAAGAAGATTGCATCACAGGGATCACCGGGCGAGAAAAGGACATTGTGCTTAGGTAGCTCCATTTCTTCAAGGATGCCAAGCAGTCGTCCCAGCTCCACAGCACTGAAAGATTCAAAAATTTCACTCTGCCTCAGGGTGAAGAGCTTCTGAGCAGTCTTTACTTCACCTTCCTGGCGGCGGATTCGATTCATAAGTTCAGGCACCAAAAATTTTTAATCTACTAAAACGAAATTCGTTGAACTCTGGCGAGCAAAAGATCGTTAACCAGAAATACGTACCTGCAAAGCAATTTTGTTAGGTAACAACCTTATACCCTTGCCCGAAGCTTTAAAACCGGTGCAGCTTCCGATACGTCCGTTTTTTCAGTGTTTTTCTCAAATGAAATCCCGTGACGAGCCCAGAAGATATGCAATGGATGTAGATCAGGCACTAACAGTACTTTTATCTCGGATAGCCTTTAGAGAAGTTATAATTTCTAGCTGTGATCAAGACTAGAAGACACGCTATACAAAGCATATACGGGATTTATCAGTATTGAAACCGCCTGACATTCACCACCCCTTAAAGCAAGGGTGGGGCTTGGCATAATGCAAATCTCGACAAGGAGAACGATAATGGCTGTAGGAACAAAAGCAAGCTCAAGTGGAAAAGCCGTGCAAGAAAATACAAAAGGCAAGAGTAAATCAAAGTCAGACGATTCAGGAGTTTCCGCCAACCGCTCTAAAGCACTTGGAATGGCGATGGACGCCATCAAGAAACAGTTCGGTGATGGATCGATAATGAAGCTTGGTGAGTCCAAGCATCAGAAGATAGAAGTGATACCGACCGGGGCACTCTCCCTGGACGTAGCTCTTGGAGTAGGTGGTCTACCCCGGGGCCGAGTGATTGAGATTTACGGACCGGAAGCCTCCGGTAAAACAACCCTGGCACAGCACGTTGCTGCTGAGATCCAGAAGAAAGGCGGTATCGCCGCAATCGTGGACGCGGAACATGCTCTAGATCCGGAGTATGCTCGCAATCTCGGCGTTAATGTCGATGAACTCTTGATCTCCCAACCCGACACCGGTGAACAAGCTCTGGAAATCACAGAACAGCTGGTTCGCTCCGGCGCCGTAGATCTGGTAATTGTCGACTCGGTAGCCGCCCTGGTTCCCAAAGCTGAAATTGAAGGCGACATGGGAGACAGCCTCCCCGGCCTGCAAGCTCGATTGATGAGTCAGGCTCTCCGTAAACTTACCGGAGTAGTTGCCAAAACACATACCTCCGTTATCTTCATCAACCAGCTTCGCCAGAAGATTGGTGTCATGTACGGTAACCCGGAAACAACCACCGGCGGAAACGCATTGAAATTCTATGCCTCTGTCAGGCTGGATATCAGACGGATAGAAACCCTCAAAAAAGACGGTAAAGAATACGGAAACAGAGTCAAAGTGAAAGTGGTGAAAAACAAAGTTGCACCGCCTTTCAGAATCGCCGAATTCGATATTGTATACGGTAAAGGTATCAACTCCGTGGGTTGTATGTTGGACGTAGCCACCGAACTCGACATCATCAAACGTGCCGGCGCCTGGTACAGCTACGAAAACGAAAGAATCGGCCAGGGCAGAGAAGCCTCCCGTGCTTTCCTGGAAGAGCATCCTGAAATTCTCACCGAAGTGGAAGAGAAGGTTAAGGCTTTGCTTGCCGAAACAAAAAACAGCTAATCCAACTCTAAGACAGATGATCAGTGGCTGGAAAAGCTAAACAAGAAAAAGAGAAGCAACCATGGCTCCCCCTCAACGAGTGCAAACTCGCTCCGGGGGAGCTTGCTTTATCAATTCTCTCCGGAGCATGTTTAGGATTATCCGCGCCTGGAAACAACCTGTGGTTTTTAGCCTGGATTGGATTAATCCCTTTCCTGCTTTTCATAGCATCCTCAAAAAGCAAACTGAAAACATTTGCTTTTGCTCTCCTTTTCGGGACCAGCTACAACCTGGTCTCCCTGAACTGGTATTTAGGACTATTCCCCCTGGACTGGCTTGGATTTAACCAGTGGCAGGGCTGGCTACTGGCTGGCGCCGCACTATCAATAGTTTCATTTCATCAAGGACTACTGATAGCCATTTTGGCTGTAATACTACATCTGATACCTATGCATGGTTCTTTTGTATTAAAGAAAAGCTCAGGCAAATGGCAGCTACCGGCTCTTTTAGTCATTCCTTTCTTCTGGGTACTATTCCTCAACAAAATCGGGAATGCTCCTTCTGCACTGGGAGTGCCCTGGTCCATGATCGAATACAGTCAGTATAACCAGAAGCAGATCATCCAATGCGCATCAATTGTTGGTGGCATCGGAATAGGCGCCTTGATAGTACTGGTTAACACTTCCCTCGCCAGCCTCTACGCGACAATCAAGAGCAAATCAAAATTCAAGTCCATCTCTGCGAAAAACAAAGGCGAGGCAATCAAAAACCTGCTAATCACCCTTGTTTTCACCGGCTCAATAATCGCGCTGGGTATCTTCGACTCAAACAAAATCGACTTAGATGCGGACACCAATCTGTTTATGCTCCAGGGAAATATAAACATTGAGATGCAGAAGACTCAGAGAAGCTACAGCCTCTCTGAGCTTTTGGAACACTATGAAAAGCTACTTGCTGATTGCAAGGATGGCTTGATCATCTGGACCGAAAGTTCCGTTCCGGTTTTCCTAAGTGAGCACAGGGGGCTGCTTGAACAGCTAAGAGAGAAAGCAAAGACAAGAAATTTGGACATGGTTGTGGGAGCAATGCACCGCAAGGTAAAGACACGCCCCTACAATGCAGCCTATGGTATCGGAAGCAATGGCACTATAGTCTCAAATGTATATCACAAGCGCTACTTAGTTCCATTCGGAGAGTATGCTCCAGCCATCATAGATCTCTTTCCGCCTGCTGTACGCAAGCTAACGAACACCCCTGCCGGTGGAGGATTTGCCGCCGGCACTGTGGCCCACGTTTTAAATCTGACCAGAGGAAAAGTGGCGCCACTAATTTGCTTTGAATGCATATCACCGGAACTTGTGGCAGAAAGCACAAGAGCCGGAGGGCAGTTACTGGTCAATGTCTCCGATCTAGCCTGGTTCCACGAATCTATAATCGGTGAACAAATGATAGCTTTTGCCACTTTCAGAGCGATTGAGAATCGCCGATACATGGCGTTTGCTGCCAATACCGGTCCCTCGGTGGTGATAACACCGAAAGGTGATGTCACTTCCCGCTCCAAGTTGAGCGAGCCGGCCCTGGTTCAAGGCAAAGTAAAATTTCTATCTGAGCAAACGATATTTACGCGGTGGTTTAGATAGCCATCCCACCGCTCTAGCAAAACGAAACAAACTCAAAAGCACATTTTGACTTTTACTTATCTGCCGATTTTCACGGCAACTTTGATTTCAATCTCAAGCAGATTCTTGCCACCTTCGCTGGAGGCGCTTTTAAGTCTGCCGTATCCAACTTCACCCCATTTGCCG
>JAUIJG010000295.1 GCA_030431355.1 bacterium | reverse complement strand
AAGCATACTTTCCAGCTCGTCTACGCTGGCCGAGTCCAACATGGCAAGGAACTCATCGCCGGGCAGGTCGAAGAACCCTTCTTTCAGGGTTAGCTTCTTCTCTAATACATCTTTTTTGCACTCCTTCTGTTTGATATTTTTGATTTCTCGTTCACGAAAAGAATTGTCTCTGGTCATAACAAGGAAGCTCCAGGGAGATTGACGGCCGATTTAAGTCGCCCTGCGGCAACTCTTCCCAGGCTAGCTTGCCCTGTCAAAGTGCGCATCTGTCATTTGACCGATATCAGACCAATTCGTAACAAAGGACAGTAGCCGATCAGATCCGACCTAGTAAATATAAGAGTTCCTGGAAAGAAGGTTCAAGAAAAGTGTCACCGGACAGGATGGCAGACCCAGGGGGCGCCCTTTGCCATCAAGGGCGACTACCCTCACCTGGGTATAGCTCCCCTCTCTCAAAAAATCGAGTGGAATCTCTGACTCGCCCGAGAGAGCATCTATTCTTCAGGAGGCAAGTATCTCGGCCGCACCGGTCTGCTCATTGAAAAAACAATTAGGTGAGGGCACCTCCAGGCGGATATGATCGGCACCATCTATAGAGTCGGCGTCATATCTCAATCGCAAACTCTTCTTCTTGTCTCTGACCACGAACTCACCGGTTCCTCGCTCTATCAAATCAGAATCGGCCAGATCAATATGGGGCATTACCAGATCTGTCTTTATCAACTCAGGTGAGGTGATGGTGAGCCTTGAGCTATCCCCGGGGTAAAGCTCAAGGTCTCTTATCTACCGGCCTTTTGAATTCCGACCACTGCTTGCCGATTCTCTACTTTGAACTCCGGTGGTCTTGTCTTTATCAGTACCGACATTTAGAAGGGCGCTAAAATCACCGCAGCCGCCGCACTTTCTTTTGGGGTCGATGGCAATTACGGTGCGAAATTCTTTCTGAGCTTCCGGCACCCGCCCCTGGGAGAAATAAATAGCTCCCAGAACATTGTGTGCCAGGGGACTCTTAGGCGCTTGCTTCACCGCCAATTCAGCCTCCTTGAGCGCTTCGGGAACAGCTTTCTTATTGCCGAATCTAGTTTGAAAGATTATCCAGGCAAGGCTGGCCCTGGCTTCTCCATCCTCAGGATTCTTCTTTAGATACTGGACAAAGAGTGGATGGGCCTTATCATTTTGATTCTTACGAAAGTACTCGCCCGCCTGCTTCAGAAGCGGATCTTTACTTTGCTTTCCTTTTGCCCAAACGGAGAGTTCACCGGAAAACGCGATGGAAAGCGCGCAAGCCAGCATGATACTGACGGAAAGTAAAGAATTCAACCTGGTGGTAAAAGAGGACATGAACCGACCACATGCTCTAAAAAAAAGACTTTTCTATAATACAAGATTATGCTTCTTCGTGGATCTTTGCCCCTCAACGGAAGTTGTTGATCAAGACCAGGGGCAGCTCTTTTCTAAATCTGACCATATCCGCCGAAGAGATCCCGGGCGGTCCCGGTAAACTGATATGTCTCAATGACTTCAAAGATTTTAGAGTGGGAAGGGATCTAATAGTGATACCGGTTCCGGATAGATCGATCTCTTTCAGATTCGCGTTCTTAAACACCTTCAGATCATCGTCATCCATGGCGATGCCCATGAAATCTATTCGGGTAAGACTCTTCAGGCGAGCCAATCGCTTCAGATTCTCTCTTTTGATTCCACACAGAGTGAGGTTCAGATATTCAAGCTTGTTCAAGGAAGCAAGCCGGTCTATGGTGCTGCCTTCAAAGTTATCGCAACGCCTGAAACTCAATTTCTTGAGACCGGGGAATTTGATAATGGTGTCGATCCAAATATCGGTGACCGGAAGCTCCCCCAGATCAAGCTCCTCAAGACCTTCTAGCGTCGTCAACTTATTCAGACCGTCTTCCGTAAGTCCGATAGAGCGATTCAAACTCAACACTTTCAAAGTCTTGATCTTAGAAATATTCTCCAAGGTCGTCTCGGACAATACCGACTGTTTCAAGTCCAGGGCGAGAAGAGGCAGATCAGCGAGCACTGCGGTACCGGGACCAGCCATATCATCTGCCACCAGTTTTAAATGGGTAATGTCTTTTCGACCTTTGAAGACTTTCAAATTCTTGTCGCTGGCCACTCCGTATAAGGTTATCCATACCTGGCCGTCGATTACCTCCTTCTTAACCGTAGGTTCAAAGTCTTCCGCCTCCACAGCCGATACTTTCTGCTTGATAGGCGCCATCTTATTTGATACCAGATGTTCTCTGTCTTCGAAGAAAAGATAACGAAAAACAAGAAGCGCTCCGATCAATAAAACAAGGAAGATGGAGAGCTCCAGTGGCCAGCGTGCCCCTTTTTGTTGGAAAGGCAATTCTCCGGAAAGCTCATCATTCTCTTCCAGCTCATCAGGCTCTTCCTCAAAAAGTTCATACAGACCGGGTAGTTGATCCAGAGCGTTCATCAATTCTGAGACCGACTCATAGCGTTTGCCTCTATCCATCTGAACACAGCGAGAGACAAGCTCTTCCAGTTCATTCAAGAAGGGTTTATCGGACAGTTCTTTTATTGATGGAGCCTCTTGTTCGGTGCGCAAAAGCATGGTCTCAAAAGCACTATCTCCCTGGAAAGGAAGCCTGCGAGTCAAAAGCTCACAGAAGAGGCAACCAAGGGAATAGATGTCCGAGCGCACGTCGGCTTCCCGACCGTTAACACATTCCGGGCTCATGTAAGACGGAGAGCCCAGGGTGGTTCCGGTGCGGGTCAACTCCTGGTCATCGCTTTTCACTTTGGCAAGACCGAAGTCACAGAGTTTAGCCAGGGGTTCTTGATTGCGTCCCCGGCAGATCATCACGTTGGAGGGCTTGATGTCCCGGTGCAACACATCCTGACCATGGGCATAAGCAAGCCCGGAGGAGATCTGTCGAAAAACATCCAGGGTCTCGTCCTCACCCAGAGCACTCTCTTCCCCCTGGTAGATCAGGTCCTCGAGGCTGTCCCCTTCCAAAAACTCCATCACCAAAAAAGCACGCCCCTCGGACTCACCAAAATCAAGAATTTTGATGATATTGGGATGATCCAACTTGGCGGTGGCCTTAGCCTCTTGATGAAATCGCATCATCTCCTGATGGGAAGAGTCACCGATTAAAACCTTGACCGCGACTATATTGTCCATAACCGGATCATGGCAACGATAAACAGCACCGACTCCGCCCTGACCGATTTGCTCCAGGCAGATATAACGATCACCGATGCTCGCGTTTTCTTCTATCAAAAGAACTACTTTAGTAATTGGTCCCGGTTATTATATGCCACCGCCGAAGCACTAGTCCAGGTAAGAAACAGCTCTTCTAATCCGGTTAAAACACAGGAAACAACTGCCGGGATTAAGTCTTCGGTGGATCTGAAGCTTTATAGAATCAAGAACATTTTGTACTATATAAATAACCCCGAAAGTAGATCAGAAAATGAATCTCGATTCTTCCGATGATATGGCCGGCTCTGAACATTTAGAACCATCCATCCCCGATGAATACGCCGGCAAGGTGCTCGGGGGAAGATATAAAATCGAAAAGACGATCAGGAATTCCAGACATAACGCGGTCTACAAAGCCCGCCATCTGATGCTGGATAAACCGGTGGCCATAAAAGTCTTGTTCTTAAAATTGCGGGACAACGAGAACACGTTTCTGCGTTTCAAAAGAGAAGCCAAACTAGCGGCTGAACTCAGTCACGTCAATATCTGCGCCATGCAGGATTATTGGATAAGCGAAGAAGGTTTTCCGTTTATAGTCACCGAATATATCGGTGGTCAGAGGGTCATAGATCTAATTAAAGCCGGAAACGGCCGGATAGATACTAATACTGCTTGCGCCATCATTCTCCAGCTATGCCGCGCCCTCACCCATGCCCATGCCATAGGCATAATCCACCGGGATATATCGCCGCAAAATATCATGATGGATGGAGCCACGGTCAAATTAATCGACTTCGGTATGGCCAAAAGTCTCTATGACACCGAAAGTAATTTGAGCATGGAGAACACTATATATGGTACTCCCACTTTCATGAGCCCGGAACAATGCTTGCGCAAAGATCTGGATCATCGCTCCGACATTTACTCACTTGGCTGCGTCTTCTTTATGATGCTGACCGGCATTCCACCTTTTCGGGAGAAAGGTTTAGTAGATCTTGTCCGCGCCCACGTCTCTAAAGAACCGCCGCTCGATACACCCGGCATAGACCCGGCGCTCTTGCATATTCTGGAGAAGATGCTGGCAAAAAATCCTGATGATCGCTTCTTCAGCGCCAGCAAATTGCAGGCCGAGCTGGAGGGTCTGGGATACAAAGCACAAATCTAAGTTTTGGTTCTCCGGTCCGCGTTCGTCAAAGTCGAATGCACAGGCAAAGTCAGGTCAACAGCAGAATCGAAAAAAGCATCGACACCGTTGGCAGTACCAGAGTCCGCTCTTAATAAGAGCCGAGCCGATTTCCCAGATCGACAATCTGAGGTCTCAGCCGGAAGCCTTATGTCTGAATCTAAAGGCTTCAATTTTGAATTCCTTATCTTTCGTACTCAGATAGTGCCGCCAATCTGGTATGACTCAACTGAGCCCAGGTTGGCTGCCTTTTCGTGCTTTTAGGTTTGTACTCCTGACCCAGATCCTTGACTTTGCAATCGGGTACTGGCTTAGGCGGAGACTTGGTCCGGCACTCACCGGATTCAGGTAATTTCAAAGCCTTCAGTTTTGTAGAAGTTATACGAGCACACTCAATATTGGACTCGCTGCGCTTCTCCACCTTGCCAGCCAGCATCATCAGGAAAAGGTTTATCCTTTCAATTTTTTCTTTCAGTTTATCGTCCATTTTTAGCATTGCCATACTCCTGTCCGAAAATTGACCATACAACCAGCATAGGTCAAGGACGGTGGCGGGTAATCACCTGAATCTACTATTTCCAGAGGGGAGGCGACCGGAGAGTGTTACCCCGATCACCCGAAAGCGTGTCATCCCGTGGGAGGTCTTAGTGGCGCACTATCTCCACCGAACAGCCGGCATGGTTGACCACCGCGTCGGAGACACTGCCCATGAGCGCCTGGTCAAAGGCTCCTCGACCGTGGGATCCCATAATCACCAGTTCAGGAGGATGCTCCTCCAGGTAATTAAGAATCTCATCCCTGGCGTTACCAAGGACAACCACAAGTTTAGTCTCAGCCTTAACGGAAAGCTTGTCTTCTATCCTGGCCTTAGCCGACTCCAACAGATGTACCGCTTCCTCTTTGAGCTTCTTCTTGCGGTCTTCCAGCTGGAATCTCTGGGAGTCGGGAGCATCCGGCGCTTCCGGGAGAGGAAAGACCACAGTCATTAGAGTAAAGCGAACATTTTCAGGCCAACTATAGCTGAGCAAACGCTCCAGGCTATGGAGAGAGAATTTGGAGTCATCCATGGGCAAGAAAACATCGAAATAGCCAGCCTCCGGTACGGCTTCGGCGGGTCTTACTATGCGCACCGTTCGCCCGGAATGGTAGAGAACCGCCGTGGAGACGCTGCCTAAAAGCAGTCTTTTAAGACCGGTCCGCCCGTGGGAGCCAAGAAGAATCAAATCAGCCCCCCAGTCCCGGGCTTCATCCACCACCTGGGTCTTAACATAACCATCCAGTACCCTGTAACTCACGTTCAATTGGGGAAATGTCTTCATCAGACGGGCGGTCTCAGATTCCACCAACTGCCTGGCCGAGTCAATCTCCTTCTTCTTCATACCTTCCAGAGCCGGAAGCGGCTCAAAAAAATCAACCACGGAGATAAGCTTGAACTGGTCTTCGGAAGACCAGTTGCATTTCAGGCAATGATCAATCACAGCCCTGGAGCAGTCGGATCCGTCGAGCGCCGCCAATATTTTCATAGGATGACCATACCTTCTCATTTAGAGTCACCACCGGATACTAGCATTCCTGCTCCGCCGGCAAATCGGCCAGAAGATGTACTCAAAAACAGATTAAATTTCGGCGCCGGGGCAAAGCCGACGAAACAAAGCACCTTCGACGACGTCTTGATATCCATATGGCACTTAAAAGTGCCGGCAGGGGAAGCTTTGCCGGCTAGCCTCTGGCGTGTTTAATGAGAGGGTGGAGAGATGAAACAAGTAAAACTAATGGAGTACAAAAAGCTGGCCAGGGAGTCGACTTCATTAAATGAACTCTTCTCTCTCTTCGACCAAGTTTCTAACTACTACGAGCTTGGGTATATAGATGATGATGAGCTTGATGAGATAAAGGGAGTAATCTGGCCCAGTATCAGATCGCTTTCAGCGCTGAAGAAGCGTATCAATCAAGCCATGCAGCCAGGTTAAATGCGGGCCCGATCCTATTAATGTGAGCATCACTGGATTGGCTTGAATGTCCCGGTGTATTCGTAGGTTTATCGCCTGCCGGGCCCTGATAGTTTAAACCTGAGAGAACAGGACTAATCCTGTTCTCTTTTGCGCATATAGGAGCCTAAATAACTCAATAGCTGAAGGCGTCCATGCTCAAAATCCCTCCGGGCTTTACTATCACCCTACTAATTCTGGCTGTCGGGTATATAGCAGCCGGCTGCCAGAATTCTGACAGGAAAACAGCTACCGCCGAAAAGCCCAAAGCCGAGTTCAGTCACAAGTCCGAGCCCGAAAAGGATGAAGGGCTCGAATCTGTTCTATCAAAGCTGGAAGATAGAGGGGCGCGTGAACTGAAAAAACCCCGCAGCTACCGGGAAGCTATCAGTCTTGCCGACCAGGCCATAGATG
>JAUIJG010000294.1 GCA_030431355.1 bacterium | reverse complement strand
GATCCTGCTAATTTGGGCTTAGAACAAGCAAATGACGGGAAAACGGAATCCATGACTGCAGCATTAGTTTTGCTACTTTTACTTAGTTTCTCTCAAGCCACCATCGTCCAGGCGCAGGAACTTCATGATGAAGGCCGCGAGCTTTTGGAAAAGGATCTAAAAGGACCTATAGCACCGGTCCTGGAGAAGAAACTGCCTGTCAGACCGGTCGACCTGAGAGACAGAAACAAAGAAGTAAACAAACAGATTGAAGAGATTCACAGGAAAAGCGCTCCCAACGTCAAAATCAAGGATAGCGAGGACCCTTCCTCCCTGAAAGGCGAACTCAAAACCGGTGGCATTCTCTCCCATGCGGAGCCCCTGAAAGACTCTCCCCTGTCTAGGTACAAAGGAAGCCAGCTCAAATTCTACGCAATTACAGTAAGCAACAACACAGACAAGCCTATGCTTATCCTTGGCTCCCAGTCTTCATTTTCAAAAGCCAGCGCCCTGGCCAGCGAACCGCCGAGACAATCCCTGGATGCCTCTACCCTGGAAGCCAGTGATAACAACCTGCTCACCCCCGGAAAGAAAGTGGCCATCGGTCTGGCTTCCGCCGGGACACTAGGTTTTGCCGGTCCCCTCACCTACGAATTCCTCACCCCCAGCGAGAACAGAAAAAGAAGCCTGGGCATTGCCCTTGGCAGGGACCGGGGTCGTCATGAAGTGGAAGGAGAGCGATTCGGCCTGCGCCTGGTGATGCCGGGGGACAATACTGTTGGATGGGCAGCCTTCAAAGCAAACACCATTCTCACGGGGGATGCCACTAAAATTTATGTGCCTGTCATGTATCCGCCTTATACAAAGATTTCGGAAATCCTTATCATACCGGTGGGAAAGAAAGACAAATTGTCCTCCCTTGAAAGCTTTGTTCCGGACTAATTTGAAAGCCGCTTAAATCAAATCGGCAAACTTGCTACAATCACTTTCGATCTATGTAAGGGAGAAAGGTGCTCAATGCAACTTTATGCACGTCTCAGTCTGGCATTGCTTATTGCCGTTACCTTTTGTTTGCTTCCGGCGGCATTAAAAGATAGCCAGAATCTAAATGTGGCGAAAGCTTTGGCAAAAGAGAAGAGACTTCTGATTGCCAAAAAGAAAAAGAGTCGAAAAAAAGTCGATGACCCTGTGGTTATCGTAGCCACCGATAAAGGTCAGTTCCAAATCCAGATTTTTGAGGAAGAGGTGCCGGTAACCGCAGCCCATTTCTTGTCCCTGGTCAAAGATGGTTTCTACAACGGACTTACCTTCCACAGGTATGACCCGCGATTCGTCATTCAAGGAGGAGATCCGACTGGCACCGGTACTGGTGGCTCCGGCAAAACAATTCCTCTTGAAGTCACTCCTAAGTTGAAACACAGCGAAATCGGTATGGTCGGGCTTGCCCGCAAAAGTGACAAAAACAGCGGAAGTTCTCAATTTTATATAATCCTCTCACCACGTTCAGAACTTGATGGTGACTATGCAGTATTCGGAAAAGTAATAGATGGAATCGATATCGTCTATCAGTTAAGAAAAGGCGACAAAATGAATGAAGTTTATCTGGAAGGTTCTGGTTCCAAATCAAAAACTAGATGATCGAAGCTAAATCAAGCAATAGAAAAGACAAAAGGAGTGCGCATGTCTAACAATGATCCCCTCGTCTCCATGGAGACAAGCAAAGGCAATATCAAAGTAAGGATATTCAAAAATGATGCTCCTGTTACCGCCAGCAATTTCTTAGAGTTGGTCGGTAAGCAGTTTTATGATGGTCTTATCTTCCATCGTTATGAGCCCAATTTCTGTATCCAGGGTGGTGACCCGACTGGCACCGGTACCGGTGGCTCCGGCAAAACCATTCCTCTGGAAACCAAACCTCATCTCAAGCATGATGGAGCCGGGATAATCGCTATGGCGAGAACCAATGATCCCAATTCCGCCACTTCTCAGTTTTATTTCACCCTTGCTCCATGCCCATTCCTCGATGGACAGTACGCCGTCTTCGGAAAAGTGGAAGAAGGTCTCGATGTGGTAATGAACCTGAGAAAAGACGATAAGATGACAAAGGTTCAACTGGTCGGCTAAGTAAGCTCCGGTTCAAGCTTCAAAAATTCAAAGGACACGCTTAGAAAAGCGTGTCCTTTTCTCACTTGAGGCTTTCTGGCTCTAGATTTTCAAATACTTACCGGAAGTCCAGGCGCCACCACCGGCTCCAACAGCCACTCCCAGAATAAGCATCACAAGAAAAGTCTCAACAAGGCTGTAACCCACGCCTTTGGGCAACGCCGGCAGAATATTGGCCATACTCGTGGTCAGGTAAGGCTGAATGGCGTAAAAATGCACGCAAAGCAGAACAGCCATCGCCAGAGTGGCGGAGACTAGACCGTAAAGCGCACCCTGCAAAACAAATGGACATTTAATATAAAAGTGCCCTACTCCCATAAGGGAAAGGATTTGGATCTCTCTCTGTCTTGCCTGGATAACTAGATGAATTGTGTTACCGATTACAGTCAGAGTGGCGGTGGTCAGAGCAGCGGTGACAAAGACTCCTGCAATTTCGAAGAAATGTCGCACTTCATTGATTCTCTTTGCCACCATCATCGGATACTTAACTGCTTCCACCGAAGGTAACAACTCCAGCTTCTGGGCCAGTTCAGTCACCTGTTCGGCCTGCTTGGCCGTAACGTGCAAAGTGTTTGGCAGAGGATTCTTAATGGCAGCCACGTTGAGGCTCTTCTTCATCTCTTCCCAGGAAATATCTTTGGTTATCACTTCCACCATTTTTACTTCCGGGTACTGGCTCACATCCTTAGCAACCTCTTTGGGTTCATAAGTATCGCTAAGGTAGGCGGAAACAATCATCTGGGACCCGAAGGAGTTAACAACATTCTTGAGGGTCATTGTGAGCTGCAGTATGCTGCCGAATATTGTCAGCGAAATGGCGAGAATACTTATAACCAGCCAGTTTGACCAACCACTATGTTTGAGACCAAGAATAGTCTCGATTAAAACTCTAAAAAATATCCTTATATATCGCATCAGTTCTCGACACTCATTTCAACTTCGTACATACCTGAGTCCACGTCGGTGATGATCTCGCCCTGCTTGAGAGAGATAACCCTTCTTCGCATCGTGTTTACGATGGTGTGATCGTGGGTTGATATCAGCACCGTGGTGCCTCTTTCTGAAATCCTGGCCAGCAGCTGAACAATTTCCAGAGAGGTGGCAGGATCAAGGTTACCGGTTGGTTCGTCAGCCAGAAGTACAGGTGGTCCATTCACAACAGCCCTGGCAATACCAACTCGCTGTTGTTCTCCACCGGAAAGTTCATCCGGGTAGGCAGAGGCTTTCTCCTCAAGATTCACCACATTCAGTGCACTTGTCACTCGCTTACGCACGTCTTTCTCGTCTACGCCGAGTGCCCTCAAGATATAGGCGACATTGTCGTAGACAGTCTGCCTAGGCAGGAGTTTATAATCCTGAAATACGATTCCAAGCCGTCTTCTTAGAAGCGGAATCTGCCTGGAGCCAAGCTTGTTAAGGTTAACGCCACCGATGAAAACGTTCCCGGTGGTGGGCACATCCTCCCGGTAAAGCAGCCTCATCAGCGTGGACTTACCCGCTCCGGAGGGACCCACAAGAAAAGCAAATTCACCAAGAGCGATATGCAGATTGACGTCCTTTAAGGCAGGGCGCCCGCCGTAGCTCTTAGATACGTTTTGAAGTCGAATCATATTGACCCCGTCTGTCTCCGGTTGATCTGTGAGGGCGTCGATTCTTGACCACCCTTGAAACTATGTAACTATCAGGATAACAAGCAACTTACAACCGGTCAGAATCATAACATAGTAGCCAAGCTCAAGCCTTGAATATTATCAACCTTGCATTATCTTTAAGCATTTTCGTCCTTTAACTGAGCGGCGGATTCCACAAAGCATGGACCACAAAGCCCTTTTGCTCCATGTAAACGAAAATCAGGTAATCCGCAGGCAGAGCACAAAGAAAAACTTCTCTTGCGCAACCAGACACGGCGCCTTAAGTCTCGCTCATAAACCTCAAGGACTCTCTGTAAAACCGGCTGTGCAGCGCCTTCGCCATCAGCACCCTGTTCTCTAATACTATTCTGGAAATTTTCTAACTCTTCAATATCCGAGGGCTCCAGTTCAACCTGATTTAACTCTTCAAGGCTTGGCTCGGGCAGCGTATTAGCGTCTTCTAACTCTCTGGCACGGATACTCGATTGAGTGGCCGCCTCGATACTGGCATCCAAGTCCTTTATCCTGGCGTAACTTTTGATATCAAAACGAAGTCCGTTTAGTTTTATACCTACGCTACGAGCCATCTTTCTCAAATTGTTGAGTATTTCATGTTTCCGCAAGGAGAGCTCCTGAGCGACAGAGCTGTCTCGCACAGCCACCACCAGATTTCTCTCATAGTCGAAAAAGACAGGTCTGGACAAGCTCGACCAGGGCTCGCCCACCACATGAATCCACATGCCCATGAAAGTGTGCTCCCGAAGCCTCTGCTCAATTCCATACTTATTAACCACCTGGGAGAGAACCGCCGACAGGTTGGTGAACTTTTTGTTCTTGCGAGGCTTTCTTCCTGAGCGTGTCATTTAGATAAGTTGCTCCCTGAATCGAAAGAAGATTACTGTAACAGTTTAAACACCGAACAAGACAATATAAGCGTCTTAACAAGAGAATTTCCTCTAATTCAAAGGGCTTCCGCGCCATAAAGAATAGGGAGTACGCTATAATTTCCGAATTCAGCCGATTTCTATGGCTCCCGGCAGAGAGATTCAATTCTCCGAGCTATTTGTTGCTGTAGAAAAACGAAATTGGAGAAGAACAATGGAGAACGCATCGGTGTTGTCAAACGAAAAAATTGAACAACTACAAAAAAGATTCAATCCCCAAGCCGCTAAGAATCTTTCTGCTACCTATCTCATAACAATAAAAGGAGAAGGTGGTGGCAGCTGGCTTACCAAAATAAATGATGGTGAGTGCGAGTTCATACCGCAAGATCCTAACAGCGACGCGGCAAAAGACAAAGCGGATTGCTTGATCTCCATCGACGCTGAAGACCTGGAGATGATCCTGGCAGGCAGAATGACCGCAATGACCGCAGCGATGTCAGGAATACTAGCCATCGAAGGAGAGCTGGGTCTTGCCATGCAACTGGTGCCTGTTTTCTTCGAGGGTCAAGCGCCTTTCATTTAAGCCACTATATTTGGTGTACAAAATCATAAAGAGTAGCCGGGTATTCATCCCGGCTATTTTTTTGCCAATTCCCTCTTCAACTGAGAAGCGTCTACTTCACAACCGGTCCAGAGAGAAAACGACTTCATCGCTTGATAGATGAGCATGTCGAAGCCATCAATCCCACTAAGACCCATGCCTTTTGCCATCTCCAGGACAGCGGTAGAAGAAGACCTATCGGTCTGATAGACAAGATCGAAAACAAAACCCTTATCTCCGCCGCCCTTGAGCGCCTCCATCACCACAGCAAGGGAATCAGGAAAATCTGCCGCGTCGGCTCCAACACTTGATTTAGATTGACCGACCGGGGCACAGTTCACCAGCAGATCGGCCTCTGCTTCTCCTGATTGGTAAAGCCTCAATCTAGTATCGCTGGAGCGTTGTCTGACAAGCTCCTCAGCAAATTCCTGCTGAAAACTTTCAAGCTTATCAACATCTCTTCCGGAGAGGTAAATGTCCTTGAAGCCTCTTTCAATCAGACTTATCAGTACGGCCCGGGCAGCGCCGCCGTATCCATAAACTAAAGCACCACGACCATCGCCGCCATAAGACTCATCAAGAGAGCGGCCGAAGCCATATATATCGGTGTTATATCCGGTGCATGTTCCATCTTCTTCAAACCTGATTGTGTTGACCGCACCAGTAGCCCTGGCCAGGGGATCTAGAACGCTTATATGAGCCATCACCGCCACTTTGTGCGGGATGGTCACGTTAACACCGGATAGATTTTGCTCCCTGGCAGTTCTCGAAAAGAAACCGGAAAGCTCCGGGACTTCAAGATCAAAGAGTCTATAACTTCCCCTGAGACCCGCCAGCTCCAACATTTTTTCGTGCAATCTGGGCGAACGAGAATGAGCCACCGGGTGGCCAATCAGCCCCAATTGGAATTCAGGCGAGTTATCGCTCATATGCAGTCCAGGGTCTTCTTTGATCCAGGTGCTTAGTAATTGGTAGTCTGGATGGTTGCTACCCGCATGCGCTTGATGCCTATTTGAGAACAGGCGTTCATAATGGCGATGATATCTTTCTGTTTGCAGTCGCCATCAGCATTAACCGTAACCGGCATATCTTCAACACCAAGACTCTTCAAAATGCCGTCCAGGGTAGCCTGAATGGTTGCCTCATCATTGTTCTCAAGCGTCTTGCCTTGTATAGCGACCCGTCCTTCAGCGTCCACGTCGATCATCACCGTTTTGGTACGGGAATTCTCTTTTTTCGCGTTGTAAGTCTCGGGCGGCTTGATCTTGAGCTCCGACTTATCGATAAGAGGAGCAATCAAGATCATGATTACCAGAAGGACGAGAAACACATCTGTGAGCGGAGTGATATTGATATCGGTGAAACTTTCACCGACAGCTCCCATAGACATGCTCAATCACCTCCCGTTAACAATAAGACTTCTATCTGCTCTAGCTGTAGTTTGCTTCACCAGCTTCTTCTTCGGCAACGAAGCTGAGGAATAGTAGCTTAAGGAGCTGGAAGTCATCGTTGTAACGCTTGACT
>JAUIJG010000293.1 GCA_030431355.1 bacterium | reverse complement strand
CTCCTGCTTAGCCTTCTCCAATCTCTCCACCTCTTCCTTCTCTCTTTCCTCTTCCTCTTGCTCCTGGTGCTTCTTCTTGACCTTCTCTTCGGCCTTGCGGATTTTCTCTTCGAAATCATCTATTCCCTGGGTAGCCGAGGAGATATCCACTTTCGACTTAGCGTCAGCCATGGCGTCTCCGGCGCCCATTCTCGCTATCAACTGCTGTTTCTTCAACTTAAACTCGGAGAACTCACGCTCCACCTGAAGAAGACGCTCTTTCAGCGACTGGGATACCCTGCCCTGCTCATCCAGCTGAAGCTGCAAGGACTCGGCTTCGACCTCCAGATCTTTCTTCTTCTGTAAGCATTGCCTGGCGATGTCGTCATTCTTTTGCTGTACCGCAAGACCGGCTCTCTGCTTCCACTCTTCTATCTTCTTGTCGGCCGTTTCGCGCTTCTTAGCAAGCATCTTTTCATTGGTCCGGGCCTCGATAACAGCTTCCTTCAACTGCTTAACAGTCTTCTCAAGCTCCATCTCAGCTTCTTCTGCCATGAGTTCTGGCGTCTCCAGCTTTTTCATGCCTTTGTTAGCCGTACCCTTGACCAGATTCATGAATCTCTTGAACATGGAAGCAACTCCTTGAATATTGCGCTTACAAGCCTCAGCACTTACTTTCCCTTATTGACAGGCGGCAAAACCATCTAGCTTTGCTCATCGACACCGCCTGCTCCGATTGCTGAAAATCAAACAACTAAATAGATCCTCTAACTTATGATAATCTACCATTCCCCAAAAAACGAATCAAAGGGGCCCGGGGGCAAATCCAGTTCCATGAATACAAACACGGAAAAAAACGAACGCGCCGATAGAATAGATATCGGCCTGCTCACCTGTGGAGAATTTCCAGAAACCCAGAGCGACTACTGGCCGCTTCGAAATGAGCTGACAAATCGTGGATATCGTGTCGAGGCAATAGTTTGGAACGACGAGGAAGCTAAGACTAAAAAGGCTGACAACCTTCTATTCTGCTCAGTCTGGGACTATCATCAAAATTATGCCTTTTTCCGAGACTGGCTAGACAAGACCGAAACCACCGCAAATGTTATTAATCCAGCCCGGGTCATTCGCTGGAACATAGACAAAAGCTACCTCAAGCACTTTCAAAGTAACGGAATCCCGGTGATAGAGACTATTTGGGTTGATAAAGATACAAACCCGGCAGCGATTAGAGAGATGGAGATTCCCTGGTCTGACCTGATTATAAAGCCGTCGGTGGGAGCAGGCAGCCTGGGGATGAAGAGATTTGATATAACAAAAAATAGAGAAGAAGCGCTTGCCCATGCGGAAAACCTGGCGCGCAACTGCTCGGTGATGCTGCAGCCGTATCTGGAAAGCGCTGATTTAGAAGGAGAAACTGCTCTTATTTTCTTCGGCGGCAACTTTTCCCACGCTATCCATCGCCCCCTTGCCGGTCACCATGCCGAGCCGGACGAAGAGGTAGCGGGGGCATCACCGGCGAAACCAGAGCCGGACCATCTTCGCATCGGAGAAGAGGTACTAAAATGCATGCCTTTCACGCCGGTATATATGCGCCTGGACTTGCTGCGGGGCAAGGAGAACCAGGCCCTTGTTCTGGAAGTGGAGATGGTCGAACCATCCCTGTTTTTAGGTTGCAATCCCGGTTCGGAAAGTTCCTACGCCGACGCCGTGGAAAGACAGATTAAATCAGCCAGGCGAAGTTAGCTCAAGCCAAAGCGGCTTAGCGGCCCCACTCGTTGCCCCGGGGCGGTGGGTGCATTCCCGGTCTCATTCCAGGAGGAGGTCCCATACCTGGCGGTGGCGGTCTCATGCCCGGTCTCATGCCTGGTCTCCCGCCTCCGCGACCACCATGCCGCATACCAGGAGGTACTCCGGCTCCAGGACCGTGGCGCATGAAGGATGTGTCGGGCTCTCCTCTAAATCCCCTTGGAATAAACGGGAAAGCATCGGTGATTACGTAGTAGTAGGTCCCATCGGGATACTCAGAGGTAAAACCGAAACGTCCATTGGTGGCATCCAGATCTCCCAGCCCTTCCACAAATTCATAGTCTTCCACAAAAACACCGGAATACTTGCCTCCGGGTCCACTCTTTCTAGTACCGCTCTTTACCCGGAAACTGGACTTTAGCTTTTTCATCTTAGAGTGACTGTTCCGGGAGTCCTCATATCCGTAAGGTCCATAAATAGGAAATCCATCTGCTGCATAACCGATTAAGATCGGCTTGCCATGCTCTTTGAAGCGCTTCATTAGCCCGGTGGGAATACCATGATAGTGGTAAGCACCATTTGGCTGTACATGGGCATTGTTCTGGTCAAGACCCAACCTCGGTCCCAACACCATGGCTTCATAACGCCACCCGGAGCGCGGGTTCCGCTGCCACCACTCGGCCGCGTTAGGATCGAAGGGAATTCCGTTGATTGCCACTCCGAAAGGATACATGCCAAGCTCGGTTATTTTGCCCTTATCCTTGGGACTGGCGGAAACTTTGTAGTTGTAGCTCTGCTCGGAAATTCGGTTTGGATTGCCTGAATTTGGAAACTGCCCGGTGGCGTGCTTGGGAAGACCGTTGGACTTTATGTAGACAAAGTCGCCCTTCTTAACAATGCTCACCCGGGTCTGGTAAGCGTAAGCTGGATTCAAAGCCATCTCAAGAAGCTTCCAGGGGTCGACACCGGAGCCAGCATGACTTTTATGAATTGACTCTTCCCCGTCAGAACTCTTCTGCTCCGGCAACTCGGAAGGTTTCAAGACCTTTATAGCTTTCGTCGCAGGCACCTCAGGACTCTCATAGTGGGCCAGGACCGGACAGGAGCTGACAAACAACAGACTCGATAGAAGCAAAAGCTGTTTTCGATTCATATAAAAGACGCTATCCCCAGGAAAAGTAAAACACAAAGTTTCATTATAGCTCCTGTAAATTAGATTAGAGGGCGGGCCTGTTCCTGAACGGGGGAAGAACTATAATGCTAACGGTCGTATTCAAAGTCTAAATCTATCTAGATTTAGTACCAAGTTTTTAAACCCACCGTGGTGCCGATCTCCAATGCAGAAATTGACAACTATACTCTGGGCAGCTTATTTCTTCAGTACAAGTGCTTTCTTCTGCACCGTGGTAGGAATCATCTGTTTACTCACCGCCCCTTTCGACCCCAATAGAAAAGCGGCTCACATGTTCGCGAGCTTCTGGGGCATGTTTTACCTCTACACCAACCCCTGGTGGAAAACAACGTTTGTAGGTCGCGATCTGATAGAACCAGGCAAGACCTATGTTCTTGTCGCCAATCATCAGTCTTATTGGGACATCCTTGTCCTCTATGGCTTGTACAAACCATTCAAATTTGTTTCCAAAGAATCGATCTTCAAGATGCCCTTCATCGGCCAGAATATGGTTTTCAACCAGTATGTGAAAATCAAAAGAGGCGATCTGAAAAGCATCAAAGAGATGATGAATACCTGCAAAGGCTGGCTCAATCAGGGATCCTCTATCTTGCTCTTCCCGGAAGGAACCCGCTCTGAGGACGGAGAAATCAAGAACTTCAGAGACGGCGCCTTTAGAATGGCTGTGGATTGTGGCGTTCCAGTGGTGCCGGTGGTAATCGACGGCACCCATGAGATTCTTGGAAAACAATCAAAAGCGATCGGATTTCGATCCGACATCACGATAAAAGTGCTTCCGCCTGTCCATCCGAATGAGTTTGATGGCAGCTCCGGCTTGATGAGAAAGCATGTGCATCAGATTATGCAGGATAATCTCAAAGAGATCCGTGAGTCCAAGTTGGCGATTGAAGGTCATGAGAGAGCCCCGCTCTTGAAAAACGGCAATAGAGAATAATCGCTCCATCACCATATTCAATACTGTCCCCGCAGACTAGATCTTTGCAGAAAATCGACCTTGCAGCCAGAGCTGTCAACATAACCTGAGCCAGTTTCTTTTTCACAAATCAAACAATTCCCAAACCCATTGCCGACACTGCAATCCGATCACTTCCGATTGAAATTTCGGACCAATATATGTATTCGGACCTATTGCTTGAGAGGGTCAACAGGCTACAATGTAACTTGTTCTTCCAATCGGACGACTCGCTTCTCTAAATCTGGATAGTCTCCAAGGAATCCCGTTTTAAGCTATGAAAAACCAGAATCTAAAATCCTTACTAGCCTCCTCTCTCACAGCTCTTCTACTTGCCGGCTTGATCACTTCCTGTGGCAAAGAACCGGAAAAGGCTGAATACGTGCCCTTGATGAAAGAGCGACTTCAATACGAGACCAACCTGGTCTACAAAGCCAAAGCACCTCAACCATACAGCAATACTGTTCCACCAGGTGGGATGCCTGTCGTTTACCAATCGTTGAAGCACGATTTGAAGGGTTGGATTTTCAAACCGATGATTGAAGGCAAGCGCCCAGCCGTTATCTATGCCCATGGCGGCTTCGCCCTGAGCAAGTATGACGCCGAAGCGATTCAGCCTTTTGTAGATGCCGGTTATGTGGTGTTCTTACCGGCCTGGAGGGCGGAGAATGGCAATCCTGGCAATTTCGAGATGTGTTATGGCGAAGTGGTTGACGCCGTCAACGCCTTAAACTGGCTTAGCAACCAGGATTATGTAGACAGCAATGAAATCTATGGCGCAGGAAATGGCATAGGAGCTACCCTTATCTGGCTTCTTGCCGAAGTATCCCCAAAACTGAAAAAAGTTGCTGCTTTCGGTGCCAATCCCAGTATGTTCCGCTCGAAAAAAACATATTCGGACCCGCCGTTCAACGCTCAGATACCGGCGGAGCTAAAGCTTCGTTCGCCAGGCGAATTCATGAAAGATCTCAAATGCCCGCTTCTTCTCGTCTATGTCTCTGGCGACAGCGAGGATGAAGCCTATCTGACCCAGGCCAAAGAGATTGTGGAAGAGAACGAGAAAGAGATAAAACACCCGGTCGAATTCACGGAAATGGTAGGCGCCGATCACAAGAGCAGACCGCAGTCTGCCATAACAAGAATGCTGACTTTCTTCGCCACGAATTAACCGTATTTGACACCACTTAGTCAGGTTTGTTGATCATAAACGTGGCAAAGTGATTGAAAAACTGATCGATAGCCTCACGGTGTCTGGAGAATTCACTTACAGAATCGAGGGCCTGGTTCATGTTCACCAGCCAGGCATCTCGCTCTTTTGTACCAATAGGGAATTTCAAATGTCTTGCCCGCATACGTGGATGACCCCGCTCATCACTGTAGGTAGTTCTGCCACCCATTCTCTGAATCAAGAAAAGGGCAAGCCTCTCCTTCGGTCCTTCCAGATCCTCCGGGTAAAGCGGTCTTAGAATATTGTCATGTTCAACGCCTTCGTAGAACTTCTCCACCAGGCGAAAGAAAGGCTCATCGCCCCCTACATCCGAATGAATTGCCAATAATGGGTCATCCATAGAAAATAATGTCCTCAAGAATTCGAAAAAAATCAATTATAATCCAAAAATCGAAATAAGCTTTGCCAGCCCCTGAACTCTGCTCACGGTGCTGGAAGAAGCCATACTATATATGGTATCAATCTAATTTATTCAGCACGCCGGGAGAGCCCAAACATAAATGCCAAGCTCAGATACCTTATTGTTCCTCTTTCAAAAGAGCAAACACTTCACTCACTCTATATTCTTCCGGTCGTTTGTAGTCCTGGCAATTGCCTCCCTCTGTCCCCTTCCTACTCTGTCCCTGCCACTACACAAAGACTCGTCCTGGCCGGTGGACATGGTAAGCGACCTCTCCGCTTATTCAAAATATATAAAGCCGCGCAATCCGGATCTGGCAAGAAACCTCAGGCAGTCCGCCAACCGGCTCAAGGCCGCCCGGCTTCTCTACCCTGATTATCCCCGTATAAAAGGAACCGGAGCAGAAGAGCGTTATAGAAATGCTTTGCCGACCATGGAAGACTTGAAAGCATTGAAGAGAGCCGCCGACAAGTATCCTTCCCGCTCCCCGGACAAAGCTCTGTACGCGGCCATCTATTGTATGCGCCAGATCGGAAGAGACTCAGAAAGGGCCTGGCAACTTGCTCCCACCGGGCCGCTAACGGAGGCAAAACATATAATAGATGAAGCCACGGCCACAGTGGATAAAAATGTGGGCAAACGGGACCCGGCCCGGATACCGGTAATGTTGGCCAGCGCTTACTACTATCTCCATTCTGGCCGGGAGAAGTTGGCCTACGAAACTGCCAAAGAGGCGATCGCCTTGGCAAACAACAAATTTGGAGCCGGAAGCAAGCAGATGGTAAGCACCATCAAGTATGCCTCTTTGATATTCAACTCAACTAAAAGAAAGCCAGAGTTTAAGAGGCTTCTCAAATACAATCGAAAAATCTCCACAGATCCTTTTACCCGGGCGAACACCAAAGCGGACTTCTATTTTTAGGCGCTGGAGAAAGTTCCCATGCGGAAAAACCTTTAATCTCTACTGAACAAGCCTGATAATTTATGCTGGACGCAGCCTGAAACCGCCGTTTTTGGTGAATTTGAGCGCCACAGACCGATTGTCAAGCAGGACATAAAACAGTTTGGGAACATCCACAGGGGTTCCACTGTCATTAGTAAGCAGTTCGGATTTGCCCATCCAAACATTCAAAATTGTGGGTGGGAAATATAAATCAAACAGCCCCGGAGGCCAGGCAGGCTTGCTGTGGGTCCTCCTATGCGTGAATGTTTTAAAAAAGGAAAAAGATATGAAAGCTAATATGAAAAGCCTGAAAAGAACCCTTCTTGCTGCGACGCTCATAGTCGGTCAGACTTTTGCGAT
>JAUIJG010000292.1 GCA_030431355.1 bacterium | reverse complement strand
CGCGATGTTCTTGTCCATCTCCGAGAGCACGTGGAACTTTTGATGGTATAGCCCGGCAGATTGAATGGCTAGATCCACGAAATAAGCGACTTCACTGGCTATGCCAGGCAGCTTCATACGCTTGTGGGCGCACTTGATGTCAAACTTCTCCTCCATGACCCTCTCGATGGTATCAACGATCTCGTTCATGGTGTAAGGTCTTTCATCAGCTATCCAGTAAGTCTTTCCATTGGCTGCCTCCACAGAATCGCAGAGCAGTAGACCCTGGCAGATATTGTCCACATAGGCCATGGAGCGAAGATTCTCTCCCGATCCCACAATTGGCACTTTACCTGATTTAATCATCTGAAAAAACAGACTCTGCCGGGGAGGTTGGCCCGGTCCATAGAACCAGGGCGGCCTGATAATCACCGTCTCAATACCGCCTTCCTTGAAGGCACCATTGACGATGTCTTCCGCCAGCTTCTTCGACTTACCATAGTGCATGTATGGATTGTACGGTGAGTCCTCGGTAAAAAGCTCATTACGGTCAGGGTTGCAGCCGATGGGAGAGTTGGAGGAGACATGGATAAAACGCTTCGCTCCAGCGCTTTTGGCGCTCTCCACCAGATTGCGCGCGCCCTCCACGTTGACGTCATAAAACTGCTTCCTGCCGTTGGAAGGGTGAATCACCCCTGCGCAATGGAATACGGTGGCTCCGGCGGCGCCATCCATCACCCTGTCCACCTGGGAGCGATCACTCACATCACAGTCGATCGCTCTTATCTGATCACCAAACTCTTTCAAGTCACCATCCACGGCGCCAGGATAACGCGCGACCCGGATCTCTTTGTAAGACAACTTTCCGGGAGGGGCTCCGTCCGGCAGTCCTTCGAGCAATGCTTTTACCAGTCTGGAGCCGAGCCAGCCGGGGGCTCCTGTAACGATCGCTATATTGTCTGTCATTTCTTCTCCGCTATGAAGTGTTGAGCGTTTCGCCGAGCCACCGCCATGATAGTTCCCTGGGGATTGATTCCCGGGGAATCCGGCAGCATACTGGCATCGTTGATATAGAGATTTTCAAATCCGAAGACCCGGCCGAAAGAATCGGCAGCGCACTTATCCTGCCTCTCTCCCATGGGGCAGGTTGAAAAGGCGTGCACCGTGGTGAGACTCAATTTATTGCGGGGCAGATTTTCGTCCAGCCAGCGTACTGCCTCAAGCTCCGACTCTATCTTGGGCAATCCCTGAACACAGGGATAGACAGCTTTCGCGCCAGCCTGCATGAGAAGGGTGGAGAGCCTGGCTAGTCCCTGACTGAGATGTCTCAGGTCGACATCGGAAAGTTCATACTTCAGGTGGGAGTAGTCACTGCCGAAACGAGCAGGGCGCACGGTTCCGCGACCGGTCCCCCGCACGGCCACGTAGTAGGTCGCCATGTTTCGGTATTGCTTTACCAAGTCACGATTTTCAAGCCAGTTGTCGCTGAGGTTCATGGCCAGGTGGCCGACGGTGAAAAAGGAGCCGCCCATGGAGATATCAGGCCAGAACTCTTTCACTTGAACCATCGGCATCACGCTCTCCTGAGCATTAATCTCTTCGTCGAACAATGCGGCCACTTTGAGCATCGGATGAATTTGAAATGTGTCGCCCACATGGGAACGAATGCCGCTCCTTCGTAACAGGGCAGGTGTCTGGGTCGCTCCACAGCATACAAAAACATGCTCCGCGTCGATGCGCACAAGATCTGTGGTTCTATCTTCACCCTGAATTTCAGCAAGCACCCCGGTTACTCTACCGCGATCTTTGAGAAGCAGCTTCACCTTTGCTCCGGTCATGAAATTGACTCCCCACTTCTCAGCCATGGGAATCAAATTCCTGGTCATGCCCTGTTTCGCCCCTTTCGGGCATCCCGACGCGCAGGCGTTCGTGTTGACACAATCTTTGGCAGCCCGGCTCACAACCCTGGCCGACCAACCCATCAACTCAACGCCTTTCTTGAAAACGTCGGTGCTGGGCGGCAGCTCGGTCGCCTTAGTGACATGAAGGTTCTTCTCCGCCCACTCAAAATGAGGCTCTAGAGATTCTGTCTTGAAATTCTCTATCTCAAACTGCTTGGTCCAGCGCATGGCAAACTCGGGCGGAAGGCGATGCCAGAATCCGCTATTGATCTCGGTGCTCCCGCCCAGACAGCGCCCTTCCACGAAGCCTATGGGGATGGAGCCTATCACCGGGGTCATACCCTTGTTCCGGTAGAGAAGCTGCATGGACCGGGTCGAGGACTGGCCGTAGGCACTGAGACTGTGGCGCCTTCCCTCCTCCAGCACCACCACGCTAAATCCTGCCTTGGCCAATTCAATCGCAGTGACAGCACCACCGGCGCCCGAACCGACAATAAGAACCTCCACCTTCAAAGATTTTTCTTCACCTGGGCTGCTCATGCGTTCACCTTCTCATCATCGGCTTCGGAAGTAGTCGAATCGGGATTTTCGTCTCCACCCGCTTTCCTGTCCAATGCGGCTTGAACCTCCGCGTTATCGAAGTAGGCCAGAATCGCCAGACTGCGTATCAATTTCATAAACTTACGCGTCACGCCTATCGGTCCAAACGCCCAGAATTCAACCAGTTTTCGACGTTTGTCCAGGGGCACATCACAAATGAATCGACCGCTGAAGGCAAAAATATAGAGCTTAAAGCCGAATAGACCAATATCGAAAAGTACTTTGTAGCGGAATGGAATACAGCCTATCTGGGTAAATGTGAACCGGCCCACCTCACGATGAATCTCTCGACGTTTCTCCTCACTCAAATCTATCTCCGACTCGCCAGGCAGAAAACATTCACAGACAGCAGCCCAGAACTCCGACAGCTCGGGAGTGATACTATTATCGATATCAGGCACCGAGATAATAACGCTGGCGGAACCCAGCTTCTCATCGGGCAGTTTTTTGATTGACTTGGCTTCCCATGTCAATGCCCGGGCCGCTCCAACTTCAAGGCTATATTTGACTATGGCAAAAATGCCCCAGACAGTCACGGTGGCAAAGAAGACGAAGTGCACCACCACGGCGTAGCTGAACGCAGTGGCAGGTTCGACAGAGAGCGGAGTCATGGTACCGGGAGTGATGCCCGGCACCGAAGATATAGCCAGGAGTGCCCGCTGGCATGCGTAGTCATAGACCCCCACATAACCAGGGCTGTTGGGAATGAGGATACTGAGGTTGGTCACGGACATGGTCACGATTGAGCGGACAAAGCCCAGAGGCATGCCGAAGCAGGGTAAAACCAACATGAAGAACAGAGACTCAAACACCCAGACCAGAAGGGAAGAAGAGAGCACCAGAAGCGCGCTTTTAGCATCCCTGAGACAGGCGAATCCCCGGTTAATCTGGGTCACTATGCTGAGAGCCTTGTGATGCCATTCTCGTCCCAGCCAGGCGGTAAGGTTGGAAGTAAGACCGATAGCAGACTGGGGACTCAGCGTTATAAATCCGACCACAAGAATAGCCATGGCAAACAAAATGGCTGCCAGTCCGGCATACTGACGCATCTCGTCGTTGACAGGAATCAGAAGAGAGCCGAGCACAAACAAGAATATGATGACCAGACCATCGAGCAACCTCTCCAGAAAGGTTATGGTCAGAGCCAGTAGATATGGCAGTCCGCTCCTCTCCGCCAGCATACCTGCCCGGGCAAATTCTCCCAGCCTCAAGGGTAATATGTTGTTGGTCACATAGCCCACTGCCACAATGTTGCTGGCTGTCCCCACCGAAAGCGTGGATTCATCCACCACCAGGAGCTTGAGACGCAAACCCCTGAGCAGCATACCCAGGATATAGACAGCCACAGCCATGGGCAACCAGGGCAACCACTGGGCTCTGCCAAAAGCCCCCAGGACCTCGGACCATTCAAGACCCTTTGCAATCATCACTCCAAAAACGATGGCGATAACGAAACCCAGGACCACCACCCCACCCCGGGAACGGATTAAGCTTCCCCAGGCCTGCACGAACCGAGACCATAGTCCGGTGTCACCGGACTTGTCGGAGGGAGGGTCCTTTTTAATTTCTTCGTTTTCCATATTGGAGACTTACTAATTAATAGACATACGATCATATTCCCTGCGACACGCCGGTGCACTGTCTAAAAAATTATGAGTCCTTCAATTGTTAAGTTGGATAGTTGAATGGAAACGGTCATCATATCTGGGTATAGAATACACGGTGGAGAAATCGGGAGATGTCTACACTGGTCACAAAGCTGGACGAGACTAGTTTAAAAGAGTATTTCCGCGAAGTACTGGACGTTTCTTCCGAAGCTTCTTTGCGCCAACTTAAGCGCGCCCGATTCCGCCAGTCTTCATTGTGCCAGAGCGATTATCTGTCCGACGACAAAAATGCTTCCCGGAGAGCCAAACAGCAAATCGAAGAGATTCACCTTGCCTTTGATTGCCTTACAAGTCCCCGCAAATTCCGTGAATATCTCAACAAGTGCAACGACCTGATAATCCTCGGAGAAGCAAGCCGGGAGGACTTCTTGCGAAGCAAAGAAGACCCGATTCCGGAAGACTCCGATTCGACCGAGGCTTCTTCTCTTTCCGAGGAGCACTCAGATAAAGATTCCGCGTCAGAACCCGACAACATCGTTCCCGGTCCGACTCCTGGAGTGCCCACGCCTATCAGCAAACAGGAGAACGGCACTGCCATCGGTACCAACGTAGTAAGTTTGCGGCAAGAGAAAGAGCATCTCAAGATGCTGCGCAAGAAGCACAAGGAAGAGGATCTTAAGAAAGCAAAACATCAAAGTGCTCGAATAGAAAGCCTCAAGAAAAAGACCGTCAGCCTCATAAAAGAAGCAGCCGAAAATGCCGCCCGAAAAACAGCCCAATCCCTCAAAACTGAAGAGATCGAGGATCCGGATCAGTTTTACGAAGACCTGTATAAAGCAGCAAAAGCAGCGACGGAAAATGTCAAAGAAGAGATTTGCCGGCGGACAACAATCTTCTCGACGACTTTGCCACCATATGCGAAGACTCGGCCGAAGAAGCGACCCAGGCGGAATTCTTTACCGTCAAACAAGATGGTCCTCTGAAGAGGCGCAAAAACAGCCCGGTCTACCTCATACTTACTGGACTGGCAGGCACTGCCGTCTTTCTATTCTTTATAAACTTCGCGGCAACAATGTGGATCAAGCTCCCCGACCCCACCGGCGATCAGTACGGCCAGGGTAAGGCAGGGAAGACCGGCTCAAAATCACCGGCTTCGGCCGCAAACCCGGTCAATCCGGAACTGGCTCTGAGCAGCAAATCCTGGCAAGCCAGGGCTGTCGGCCTTGCCCCCCTGGCAGGTCCGGCAGGACTTGCCGGCTACGCCAACTCTCTGGAGATAGAGGGAGCATCCGACTATAACGCCGGTCTAGACGCCTCCTACAAACGAGACTATGCAAAAGCCCTTGAACACTTTCAGAGTTCACAAAAGCGCAACAGCCATATCTTTCAAACTCTCTACAACCAGGCATCTCTTTATTACTGGACCGGAAATCGCCAGGAAGCCGCCTCCCAATTCACCGCCACTCTCAAACTGAGACCTGACCTGGCCCAGGCCCATTACAACCGGGGCTTTATCTTTCTGAACTCAGCCCTGGAAGTTGCTGGCAAGGGAAAAGCAGCTAACGAAAAGAGCCAGGGGAGCGATGCAACTACGCTTATCCACACGGCAATTAAAGAATTCAATCTTGCCATAGACAAGGCACCCCTTCTGGCCCAGGCCTTCTACAACCGAGCCATGGCTCGCTATATGCTGGGCGACATAAAGGGAGCGGCTGGCGATTTTGGCAGCGCTTTGAAATTAAACTCCGATCTGGAGGCGGCTAGAGCGAATCTCTCGGTGGTGGAAGAACAAATCAAATCCCCGAACCAGGCTCCCGAAAACACAAATACCCCGCCTGCAGGACCTGAAGGTCCCCAGGGACCACCCGGACCTGGCTATTTGTAAGGCTTTAACAAGGGAAAGAAAAGGTTATCCAGCCAATTGATTGCAGCGAGCATATTTGCTCGAATGATAATAATTAATACAGAATATGCTAAAAAGCAGTGCTTTCTTAAGCTGATCACTGTCATACTTTTAATACCTTCTGATTTTGGAAGTGCTATGGCAATTCTTGTTCCCTGCTGTAGCTGTTAAAGAGAAAAGAGAAATATGAATACAAAATTGTTCGTCGGTAACCTTCCTTTCAGCATTGATGAGAAAGGTCTTGAAGAGATTTTTACTCCCTCGGGTACCGTCGTATCGGTAAAGATCCCCACAGATAGGGAAACCGGAAGAAAAAGGGGATTTGCCTTTGTCGAAATGAGCAACCAGGCAGAAGCTGAAGCTGCTGTTAAGGCTCTTGATGGTCAGTCCGTCGAAGGAAGACAGATTGCCGTCAACCCGGCAAAACCTCCAAAATCAAGAGAGCGTCGCTACTAATTAGCGTCGATTCCCGGAAGTAATCCGAATCATCCAAAATTAAATACCCAAGTGACCCCCCGTTCCGTCTCCGAATTCTAAAGTTCCGAGAGTGTTTCCGGGTCAGTTTTCTGCGGCTTCAGGTCAATCATCATTCAGATAGATTGAATTCTAATTCTGCAGACGCAGCCTTTGCATACCATCGTATGTTTCCTGGCTTGATCCAACGAAAGCCCCTCAGAAAAAACACGGCCCGGTGCATTCATGCTGGTCTTTTGCTGAGCTTTTCGCCGAGTCAATTGGTCAGGAATAAAGCCGGGCCGACGCAGATTGAACTGCAGGCTCTACTTCAGACTGAGCTGCAGGCTGAATCAAACGGGCTCAGGAAAACCGCCGCGCGCGC
>JAUIJG010000001.1 GCA_030431355.1 bacterium | reverse complement strand
ATCTAAGCTGGCCGAGGCAGACCATAAATTTAATCCTGCCGAAGTGGAGGAAAGAGAGTTGCTGCAAGGCGTGAGAGGCGGTCAGACCGAGAGCGGTGTTCGCATTCATTCCCTACGTCTCCCCGGTCTTATCTCACACCAGGAAGTTGTCTTTGCCGCACCGGGAGAGATGCTTACCATTAAACACAACAGCTTCAATGCCGATTGTTTTGAAAAAGGAATCGTTTTGAGTGTCAGGTCCGTGTCCAAGATGAACGGATTTACCCTGGGTCTTGAAAGTTTACTGTAAACAACTGAGAATAACGTGCTTGGAAACTTCAGTTAATCCCCTGTTCATGCTAAATTGGCAGGTTGGAGGGTGTCTCAGCAATGCAAAATGATCAACTACCTTTAAATATCGCCATTTTAGGCGCCACCGGACGGGTCGGCCAGGAGCTGATTTCGGTTTTAGAAAGTCGGAACTTTCCTCTGGGCAAGCTTTATCCACTAGCTTCCAAGCGTTCCGCCAACTCTAAAGTATCTTTTAAAGGAAAGGAATACACGGTAACCGAACCCTCCGAAGAGATATTCAAGGATGTGGATATGGTTTTGGCATCGGCAGGGGCTGGGGTCAGTAAGGAGTGGGCCTCCACCATAGTTAAGTGCGGTGCCGTCATCATAGATAATTCCAGCGCATTTCGCATGGACCCAGCGGTACCGCTGGTAGTGCCTGAAGTGAACGGCGATGCTCTCAGGCAGCATAAAGGTATAGTGGCCAATCCGAACTGTTCCACTTCTCAGCTTGTGGTCGTCTTGAAGATAATTCATGAGCTGGCCGGACTGAAGAGAGTTGTTGTCTCCACCTACCAGTCGGTAAGCGGTGGCGGTAAAGAAGCTATGGATGAGTTGGAAGAACAGTCCAGGCAGCTTTTGAATGGTGGGGAAGCGGAAGCCAGGGTGATGCCCAGGCAGATTGCTTTTAATCTGATTCCGCAAATAGATGTGTTCACCGAGGACGGATACACCAAAGAAGAGGTGAAGGTGATTGAAGAGACCAGAAAGATTCTTCAGTTGCCGGATTTGAAAATTACTTGCACGGCGGTGAGGGTACCCGTGGTCATAGGACATAGCGAAAGCGTGACCCTGGATCTGGAAAAGAGCGTTAGCCCGCATCAAGTTCGGGAGAGTCTGGCCAATTCGGATATTGTGGAAATTTGGGATGACCCGGACCAGGGGCATTACCCGACTCCTTTAGACTGCGCTGGTTTAGACCCTGTCTATGTAGGCAGGATTCGGAAAGACACATCATCTGATTGTGGTATCAATCTCTGGGTGGTAGCGGACAATCTAAGAATCGGTGCAGCACTAAATGCAGTGCGGATTGCAGAATATATGGTTGAGCATGAGTTGCTCCGGAAGCCGGTCAGTACATAATATAGTTCTCGGTTGGAGGATAGAAAAAGTGTCAGAGCTGCAAAGAAACGATGGAGACTTGTTCGGTAGGGTAGTTACAGCTATGGCTACGCCTTTCAACGAGAATGATGAGATCGACTATGGCAGCCTTGAAAAGTTAGTCAATCACTTGATTGAGAACAGAACCGAGACAATTTTAGTTTCCGGCACTACTGGAGAGAGTCCGACCCTTACCTCTCAGGAAAAGATGGAACTGCTCAAGAAGACCATCGAATTTGCCGGGGGAAGGGCTAAAGTGATCTTCGGCTCCGGCTCCAATAACACAAGAACCAGCGTGGAGGCATCCATCGCTGCCGAAGCTGCCGGTGCCCAGGGACTCCTGGTTGTCGCTCCATACTACAATAAACCCAGTCAGGCAGGCATTTTTGCCCATGTACAGGCGGTATCCAATGCGGTTTCGGTACCCATCATCGTCTACAACATTCCCGGCAGATGTGGTGTCAACATCGAGCCAGAAACAATGATTCGTCTGGCTAGAGAGTGTTCCCAGGTCAAGGCCATCAAAGATTCCGCAGGCAATGTGGATCAGACCGCGGAGCTTGTTGCCCGATTGTCTGCCGACGGTGAAGCTCCTGATTTTCGTATCTATTGCGGAGATGATTATCTCACCTTGCCGATGCTCTCGGTGGGAGCCTGTGGAGTGGTATCGGTCGCTTCCCATGTGGTCGGCTCTGAAATCGGTGCCATGGTTGATGCCTTCTTCGCCGGTGATTTCGACAAGGCTCGGACGATTCATTACAAGTATCTACCTGTATTCAAAGGACTTTTTGCAGCGCCGAATCCGACCTGTTTGAAGTATTTCTTGAGCCGCATGGGTCTGGTCTCCTCCAGGTTGCGTTTGCCGCTGGTTCCTCTGGATGCAAAACAAAAGTCACAGATGGACGCCTTACTGGAGTCTGCCAACCTCCTTACTCCATCATCTATTTGAACTTAAACCTGACTGGAGGACAACTATTTGACAGTTGAAGGTAGCGATAAAGCTAGTGGGGCTAATAACTCCAGGTTCTATGATCTGGACGCCGGGGACTCGGCAGAGTCGTTGAAGATTGTTCCAATTGGCGGTCTTGGTGAGATCGGCAAGAACACCATGGCCTTCATATATGGTGACGATATGATCCTGGTGGATGCCGGACTCGCGTTTCCAACCGACGAGATGATCGGTGTTGATCTGGTTCTTCCTGATATCTCTTTTCTAGTAAAGAACCAGCATAAACTAAGAGGATTAGCCATCACCCATGGTCACGAGGACCATATTGGTGGCATTCCATACATTCTCAAAGAGATGAGAATTCCCAAAATTTACGGACCGGCTCTGGCTCTTGGTCTGATTGAATCCAAGTTGAAGGAAGCAGATCTAGAAGACCGAACTGACCTTGCCCTGGTAAAACCCAGACAAAGAGTCAAGATCGGTTGTTTTGAAGTTGAGTTTATCCGCTGCACCCATTCCATCGCCGACGCTTTCAGTCTAATCATTCGCACCCCTATCGGCACCGTCGTGCACACCGGAGACTTCAAGTTCGATTTCACACCGGTGGATGGCGAACTTTATGATTTTGCCAGTCTGGCTAACGCTTCGGAAGAAGGAATTATTCTTCTTTTGAGTGATAGCACCAACACAGAACGGGAAGGTTTCACTCCCTCGGAAAAGACGGTCTGGAAGAAGATAAATGAAGTCTTTGCCAGTGCCCGCCAGCGAATAATCGTCACCACTTTTGCCAGCAATGTCCACCGTGTCAAACAGGTTTTGAATGCGGCGATGTGGTATGGAAGAAAGGTGGCAATACTCGGCCGCTCCATGCACAAATTCGCTGAGTTGGCTCGTGAGCTGGGATACGCAAGTTATCCGGATGATCTTCTAATTCCTGTCGAGCAGGTAAAAGAGATGCCGCCGGATCAAGTGGTTATTCTCACCACGGGTAGCCAGGGCGAGCCGCTGAGCGCCTTGACCAGAATCGCCAATGACGAGCATAAGCTTATAAAGATCGAGCCGGGAGATACGGTGGTGCTTTCTGCCACTCCTATTCCCGGAAATGAGAGGTTGGTTTCGAATACAATCAACAAACTATTTCTCGCCGGTGCCGAAGTTGTTTATGGAAGAAACACCGGTGTGCATGTATCCGGGCATGCTTGCCGGGAAGAGCAGAAGCTCATGCTCAATATTTGCAATCCTCAATTGTTCATGCCTGTTCACGGTGAGTACAGGATGTTGGTCGGTCATGCCGATCTGGCTGTTCAGTGTGGAGTTGATCAAGACGGTGTATTCGTTATGGAGAACGGCGACGTTCTTGAGGTGAGCCTGGATCAGTCCCAGAAAAAGGCGGTAGGAAAGATAGCAGGGAAGGTAGAGTCCGGAATAAGGCTGGTTGACTCCAATCGCTCCTGGATAATCAACGAGGAGATTGTTGATGACAGGCGGCTACTGTCTGAAGACGGACTTGTAACCGTGGTTGCTTCCGTGGACAAAGACGGCTCCCCCCTGACGGGACCGGATATCTCCATCAGGGGCATAATTCTTCCCCGGGGAGTTCCGGCAGAGGAGTTTGTTCTGCAAATTCAAGGTGAAGTCTTGAGCTATCTCAAATCTAAGAAGCCAGGCATGCTCAAAGCAGAAGCGCTGGAGGCTCACTTGCTCAGCTATTTCGGCAAAGAGATGCGGGCTCAGCCCCTGGTCCTGGTCAGAATTCATACTCCGGTGGATTCAGGAGTGAAAACAAGCGCTGCAAAAGGGGAAAGTGCCGAAACGTCCGGCAGTTGAGAATATGACCTGGAGAGAGCTTGATGTCAAAAGGTTCAATACCATCAATAATAAAGTGATGGTGGATGTCCGTTCTCCCTGTGAATTTATCAAAGAGTATATTCCCGGCTCTGTTAATGTTCCGCTTCTCAGCGATGATGAAAGGGCGGAAGTAGGGACGGTTTACCGTAAAGAAGGAGAGTTCAGGGCGAGGAAGTTGGCGCTGTCTATAGTGGCGCCCAAGATACCGACAATTGTAAACAGTATTCTTTCAGAGAAGAGAGAGAATCATACTCTGGTCGTAAATTGCTGGAGAGGGGGAATGCGTTCCGAGGCTGTGGTCAGTTTCCTCAGTTTGATGGGAGTTGATTGCTGGCGACTGACCGGTGGTTACAAAGCCTGGCGCAAGCAGGTGCTTAACGATTTTGATTCTGACCAGTATCCTTTTGAGGTGGTGGTATTGGATGGACTGACCGGGGTCGGCAAAACAGAGGTTCTTTTAGAACTGTCGAAGCTTGGTGCTTCGGTGCTCGACCTGGAAGGTGTTGCCAGCCACCGGGGCTCTATCTTCGGTGGTTTGGGTTTGCCAGGCCAACCAAGTCAGAAAAACTTTGACGGTTTTCTCTGGGACGAGTTGAGAAGAGTTCCTGGCGGAGTCCTTTTTGTTGAAGCGGAGAGTAAGTCGATAGGAAGTATTCGATTGCCTGAATTTTTGATGGAGCGTATAAAGAAGGGCACCAGAATTTTATTGAAAGGGTCTCTAGGGGCTCGGGTTGCCCGTATAGAAAGAGAGTATGACCTCGCGACCTATGGGGAAGAGATAAACGGACTGCTCCAGAAAATTCAGATTTTTAAAGAGAGGCTGGGGAGGGAGAAGTTGTCCAATTTATCGGACGCGCTCCGGTCGGGAAATTATTCGCTTGCTGTGCAATCTCTTCTGACCGACTACTATGATCCTCTTTATCGCCGCCATTTAAGTCCCGAAAGTGATTATGCTCTTTCGGTCAGTAGCGATGATGTGACCTCCTGTGCCGAAAAAATTCAAGAGTGGAGCATGGGTTTGAATGTCGGAGTCAGGGCGGAAGCGGTGGATAAAGCCTGAAAACACACATCTCCCCGGAAGACCGGGGAGATGTGTTACCTGTGTCTTTGCCTGTGGTGGATTAGGAATCAGGTATGGATCAGGTACGGAGGAAACACGGGCGAAAGCCTTCGACCATGTAGACTCAATGATAACAGTGCTGACATCTTATGGCTGTAAAAAAGTTTGAAGTGCCAAACACATAGAACTAGCGATTGGTGGATTCTAAAAAATCCTTAATTCTTGAAAGGCTCATGCACTACTGCTGGAGCCAGGGCGAACTGCTGGCAGTGGCGTCAGCCTGAACTGCGGAGGGATACAGGAAATCCAGGGCACCGATATCGTCGGGTATTTCGGACTCCTTAATTGTTTCCTCTTCCAGGTCTGCGGTGATTTTTATGTTGCTGGGGCAGAATATGTAGACCTGCTCGCTCAGTTTATGAAAGTCACCATCCAGGGCTGCCGAGGCACCAGCCACGAAGTCAACCAGACGTTTGGCGTCCAGCTTCTTCATGTTCTCCAGGGAGATAGTGGTGGCTGCTCTGCAGCGCAAACATTCGACTATTTCTATAGCTTCTTCGAAAGAAACCGGAGAAAAGATAGATATTTGTGTATTTGCGTTTGGCGCAGGAGTTGGTCTCATTGAAGGCATTGTTAGCATTCTCTTGTCCGAGAGGGCAGGAAAAAGATCTACTATTTGTCTGCCATTCGAAGAGCTGTTAGCAAGCTTCGAATTACTGGTGGCAGTATCCTGGATATTGTCACTCATGGTATTCCTCACCCATCTGTTGTATTTGGGATATTTATGCACCAATACAAACTTCAGTCGTATTTATCAGATTTTGGCATCTCAGGCGGTGCTAGTCAGTTATCCATTCTATTCAATTCACCGCAATTAGCAAGTGGGCCGATCTATGTCTATGATATTAGGTTTGGTGCCAGAGATAACCTGGACCGCCTTTTGGGCGCTTGTCAACTCGGGTGAAATTCGCTTGTTTAGATTATTTTTTTGAACTGATGGCTTCATTTATCTGACCGAGGATAGATTCGGCAATCTGACTCGATTTAACCAGGTCTTCCCGGACAGTTATTTTAATATTGGTCTCCGTACCTGGTACCAGCTTCACGGGCGTTTTTTCCCTTTCTAGAATAGATGCGTCATCCGTTACTTCAATCGCTTCTTCTCGGGCTCTCTCGTGACCGGAGAGAAGCTTTTTAAACTCTGATGCCTGGGGGGTCTGGGCTTGATATAGGGTGGAACGATCCAGAGTCTCCACGATGAAGCCTTCTTCCACTCTTTTGATTGTGTCCGTAACAGCTATGGCAGGAGTCGCCGCACCATGCTCAATGGCATTATCAATTACTTCATTTATCAATGACTGAGAGACATAAGGACGCGCCGCGTCATGGACCAGTACGCAGGCAGGTGGATTTTGTTCCAGATGCTTTAGACCCCGATAGACGGATTCTTGCCTGGAAGCACCGCCTTTCACGATCTCGACTTTTTCGTATATGCTACTTAGACCTTTTTGAAATACGAAATTCTGGATAGTGGCATCGGAAGATTCGAGCAAATCTTTTCTCGTCACAAAAACAATTCGAGCTATCCGCTCGTTCAATCCGAAGGAGAGAAGTGACCACATATACAGTGGCATTCCAAAGAGGTCCAGGCACTGTTTTGGTGCTTTTAAGCTACTTCTGTCACTATCATCGGTAAAACGGCTGCCGGAGCCGGCAGCCGCCAGAATAAGGGCTACTTCACTCATCCCTCAATATTCAGGTTGCTTGTCGTTTCACTGACAGGGGGACTGGCAACTATAGCTTCCGGACCGGCTTCGCCCGCCATATTTTGCTGAGGAGGTTCAGGATCGAAGTCTCTTTCGGTGCTGGTTTTCTCATCGCGCTCATCTTCCTGGTCTTGTTCAGGCCTAGCATCAATAACTGGAAGCGTTTGTTGTTCTTTTGAAGGGTCATTGTTATCGCCTGTGTCCAGATCTAGTTTCAGGGTTTGCTGTTCCACGGATTCCATATTGGTATTGGTGTCGGTCTCAACAGGAGTATCCGGGCTGGCATCAAAAGTGCCATCTTCCTGGGATTTCTCGGCTTCTTCCGCCTCTTTGTCCTGACGGATCAAGACTTGCCTGAGGGACTTTCCGTCTTTAGATAAGCGGAAGTATTCCTGGAACCGTTTTGTGGTTGTGAGAAGTGGAGACCTGCCTCCGTCTTCCCTTTTATGAATCAGATCTCTCTCCACTAACTCTTTGATATGTTCATAGGCTCCCGCGCCTCTTATTTTTATGATTTCAGACTGCATCACCGGTTGTTTAATCGCGATGGCAGAAAGAGTTCTTATCAATGAGGTTGGAATTTCCAGGGGAACGAATTCGTCGATGAGTGTGGAGTATTCATCCTTAACCTGGATGATATAGCCGTTATCGTCGGATATCTCCAAACCGAGATCTCGAGTTTCGTAGTCTCTGATTAACTCAAGGATTGTTTGTCTTACTTTATCCAGATCTTCCTGGACTATTTTTGATACCGCGGATGCTTTCAAAGGTTTTTCTGTGAGAAACAAGGCGGCTTCAACTTTTGCTTTTAATTTGTTTTCCATAGTTACGATACCACCGTATTCGAAACTGCTTCTCCTCCGCAGAGGGCTAAGTATAGAGGACCGTAGAATTCTTCTTGTTCAAGGTCTATTTTACCTGCATTCGACAAAAATAGAGAGGCGAGGAAGGCGTCTACCCAATCGCTTTTGTCATCTAGAATGGTTACCAGAGCAAAAAGTTCTATGTTTTCACCTATCTTCAATATCTTAGATAGCAGGATTTCTACCTTGTCTATGGTCATTTCGATATCTTCATCATGAGCAAGATCCAATATGTCATCTACATCATTTACTTCCAGATGACCTGCTAAATCAATCCTGGCTTTTGGAATTCTCTCTGCTCTTGTTTTTTCAATCTGTTCGGCTTCTCTCAGGGCGGCAATAAGCTCGTCGAGGGTAACCTGCCGTTTTCTTACTTTCTTGCGATTGGATTTGCGAACGATCGCTTTTTCCAGATCTTGAATGGTTATCTGTCTGGGCTCTTTCTCTCTCGGGTTGTACTCTATAGGCAATCCGTTTTCGTCGAATTCCATATAGTCATCACCGAAGCTGTCCTCTTCAATCGGAGGAGCAAGAAGAGCGTCGGCTTTCATCCGCAAAAGAACACAGGCGTGGAAGAGCACTTTGCCGCTCTGACGCAGGTTCTCTTTCGGCGCTGCCGCAATAGCTTTCAAGAACTTATCGGTGACGTCGAGAATATCAACCGCTTTCGCGTCTATCTCTCCATTTTTTGCCATCTGGACAAGAATTTCGATACCGTCCGGGCTGGTCGGTTTCTTATCCGTTGCTTCCTGTTCAGAACCAGAATCTGTTTCAGAAGTGGTTTCCTGCTGAGTCAGGGCACCGGCATTAGTATTGGCGTTGATACTGGCGCTATTAGCTATGTCGATTCCTTCAACTTCCAAAAGACTAAGCTCCTACTGCAGCTGGTTGTTCTTTGACTTCCTCATCGGGTATTTTAACTTCCTTGATTCCAACTACCCGGGAGAATCCGTCCGCTCTCAGAGAAACACCGATTGCATGGCTTGCATTCTCAATCATCGGTCTTCGGAGGCTGACCACCACAAACTGTGCTTCTCCTGCCTGGCGTTTAACCATGCGAGCCAGTCTTTCAGCGTTAGAGCCGTCCAGCATCATGTCGACCTCGTCAAAGGCATAGAATGGTGCCGGGGCGTATCTCTGGAAGGCGAACACAAAGGAGAGAGCCGTAAGCGATTTCTCCCCTCCGGAGAGTGCTTCAATCCGTTGCATCTTCTTATCCCGCGGCTGGGCGCGAATAATCAAACCGCCCTCAAAGGGACTCTCAGGATTTTCCAGTTCGAGCTTACCGTGACCATGGCTCAGCTCCTGGAAAATGGCCTGGAAGTTTTCGTTTACAGCGTTGAAGGCCTCTAAAAAGGTCTCTTTCTTTAGCTGATCGTAACCGCTTATTCGCTGGATGATTTCTTCTTTTTCGCTGGCCAGAATTTCCAGGTTCTCATCCAACTCTTCGCGTCTTTGTTCGGTCTGGTTGTATTCGTCCAGAGCTTTCATGTTTACCGGTTCCAGGGCACGCATCCGGCGTTCCAGGCGTTCTACCTGTTTTTTCAGATCGTCGACGGTACTCTGGTTCGGTGGTTCGTAATTCGGATTTGTCTCCAGAACCTCTTTGATCTGCTCCCTTACCGAGGCGAGATCTCGCTCCAGTTCAAAGTGCAGAAGTTTGTGCTCTTTGCGTTGCTCGTTTACCCGTTTTACTTCCTGGTCGAGTTTGGTCTTCTCGATTTCGTCTTCGGTGACCTTGTCGTGGATTTTGTCCTTCTCTTCTCTCAGGCTGTCCAGCTCTTTTGAGATATCGGCAACCTTCTTCTCCATCTCGACAATACTGTCTTTGTATTTTTTGATGAGATCTCTCAGAACTGGTTGTTGATTGGCTAACTCTTCAATCTCTTTAGCCAGTGTCGCCTTTTGTTCTATGAGAATATTTCTGTTGTTCTCTTCCACTTTAAGCTCGGTGTCAAGCTTGTCGAGCAGTCTTTGAATCTCTTTGAATTCGTTCTCTACCGCTTCCACGTCCATTCGAACTTCTTCTGATTCTAAGATCAGTTTTTCCAGCTCGGATTGTTTTCCTTTGTCCCGGGCACCGTCAAGGGTCTCGGCCAGCTTGTCTATGCGACCTGCCAGACCTTCAACGGATGTGGCTATCTCAGAGATCTCTTTGTCGATGCTATCGATTTCATCACCCTTATCCCGCAGTTTCGGTTTGATGTCTTCGATGGCTTTATCAAGTTCTTCTGACTGAGACTGGTAATTCTTCAGCTCGTTTTCACGTTGAGATAGTTCGGATTTTGCCTTATTGGCTTTTTCCCGTTCTTCCTGGGGGCTGGTGTTCAGCTCCTTAATAGAATCTTTCAGCCATTTGATCTGTTCGGTGATGCTCTTCGCCGTCTGCTTAAGAACAGCAAGATCTGTCTCTCCTTTTTTGGAGAAGTGAAGGCGTGCTTTTTGATTGTTACCGCCGGTGATACTACCGGATTTTTCAAACAATTCACCTTCGAGAGTGACCATTCTTGCCTGGTTGATCAATTTACGAGCGTCTTCCATGGCTTCCATCACCACGGTTTGACCGCAAGCGTATTGAAACGCTTTGGTAAATGCCGGATCAAAATCGACAAGATTGTATGCGAAGTCCACTACCCCGGGACGGTTAGGCAACAGACCCGGAGGATTCGCCTGGATTCTATTTAGAGGAACAAAGGTTGCTCTTCCGGCCTGGTTCGATTTCAGATATTCGATGCAGGCCTGGGCAATCTTTTCGTTGTCCACAACGATATGCCCTAACCTGGGACCGATGCAAGTTTCCAGAGCGGTTGTATACTCTTCGTCCACCGAACCAAGTTGACCGATGGTGCCGTGTACTCCGTCTATACCAGCCTGGATGATCGCTTCCACGGCCCTTCCATAACCACTTTCACCGGAAACTTCTTTTGCCGTTTCAAGCTCGATGATTCTTGTTTTGACTCTTTCAAGCGCTTCCGATTTAGCTTCCACCTCTTCCTGGGTTGAAGCAAGCTCGTCCTCGTACTGTTGGATGGTCCTATCAATTCCCAGGACAAGCGCTTTTTGATCTTCAAACTTACTCTTCAAACGGCCGGCTTCTGCTTTTAGCTCTGCCGACTTGCTTATCTTCTGGGTTGCTTGATTTCTTAAGTCTTCCAGCTCTCTATCGAGGGATTGCCGCCTGGTTGTCAGCTCGGTTTTCCTTACCTCAAGAGTATGTCTTTCATCCCTGAGCTTTTGCAGATCCTCATGAAGATTGGCTACTTTCTCGGAAGACTTGTCTTTCTCTTGACGCAGAACATGGATTTTATCCATAACCGCGTTGTAGGCGGATTGCTTCTCTTTGAGAACAAGCTCGACGGCTTTTTGATCTTCTATATGCTGCTTTCGTTGCTTGCCGATCTTTCTAATATGTTTTTCGATGGTGTCGATCTGTTTATCGAGACCTGTAGCTGAATTTGTTTTTTCGCTGATCACGCCGTCCAGGTTGGAGAGTTTGTTTTCCTCCCTGGTTAATTCACCACGTTTGTTCTCAAGTTCCTGGCGGAGAAGAAGCTGTTCATTACCACCCTTCTCTTTGATCTCTTCTTCGATGCGGCCCATTTCTGAGCGAAGAGTGAGGAGATTTACTTCGGTTTGACGAAGCTTGTCACCGATCTTCTCTTCTTTTTCATCCAGGGATTTTATAATCTCCAGCTCTTTGCGAGCTTTCTCTTCCAGTTCCTGGGCCCTGACGAAAACCAGATCTCTCTCGATCTCTTCTTTCTTATTCTTGAGGTCGAGATATTTGAGGGCCTGATCTCTATCAGTTCTAAGAATTTCCAAACGAGAAATGATTTCGGTGAGCACGATTTTTTGGTGCTCGATTTTTTCATCCACGGAAGTCAATTCGTTTGTCGCTTGATCTATCTTTCGATCAAAATCGGCCACGCCAGCCAGTTCGTCGATGATCTTTCTTCTTTCGGAGGCACTCATAGTGACGATACCGGTCACGTCTCCCTGCATGATAACGTTGAAGCCGGTGGGGCTGACGTTATATGCCATGAGGCGATCGTGTATCTCGGATAGGGTGGATGTTTTGCCGTCGAGGAAATATGTACTGGTGTAGCTGTTCTCTTTTACTCTTATACGGCGAGTGACTTCGAGCTCTTCATCATCCTTGCTGACGAAGCGCACCCTTACTTTTGCCTCTTTCTTGCCACTCAAGTTATTGAGTAGATCAGGTAGTCTTTCCGCACGCATAGACCTGGTAGAAGATAGGCCTAAAGCGAAAAGAAGACTGTCAATGATGTTGGACTTGCCGGAGCCGTTTGGACCTGAAATTGTCGTAAAGCCGTCTAATAGAGGAATAGTCGTTGCTTTGCCGAAGGATTTGAAGTTGTCCAGCTCGATTTCTTTGATTCGCAAATCTGTATATTTCCCCACTGCCTCTGCCGCATTAGACTACACACTCCATTTAGTGTCAAGTGTTGTGGTTCTAAAACCGGTGCGAGTACTTGCTCATTTGCAATAAAGTGTATATGCGATCAATGTCGAAAACGTGCATCAATACACACTTTGCCACTTTCCTGCCGGCGCAGACCGAAGCAGATTTTGTCACCGATTATGGTATTTATTACCGCGGTTTATATCAGAAGTTACTGCCCAAAAGCCTTTCCTGGTCTGCGATAGCACAATTATACGACTTTTCGAGAATTTGATCTTTTGGGCAAATAGGGCAAAAACCTATTCAATCTATGTAAACTTATTAGCCGCTTGTAATCTTTTGGTGGCCCATGATAGCCTTCTTCGATATCTTTTCTGGCTTTGATAGAGCGGGATTTTAAAAATAGTGAAACAAAACAAAGATAAAAAGCAGGCCCTAATTGGAGACCTACTGGTCAGGGCAGACCTTATAACCCGCAGGGGCTTGACAAATTGCCTCAATATCGCTTCCCAATCCGGGGCGCCCATTGGGCAGGTTCTCTCCATTAACGGCTTTGTCACCGAGGAGGAGTTGAATGCCGGGTTAAGGGTGCAAGCCCTTATAAGGGATCGGCTTTTGCCTGAGGATAAAGGTATTCAGGCACTTTCTTATGTCCGAACTAAAAAAGCAAGTCTTGATCAAGCCCTGGATGACCTGGGCTGGAGAGCTGAGTACTACCTGTTCACCAAGAGCCTGGGGGATTTGCTTCTGGACTCCGGGGCTCTGGCAGAGGATGCTCTGCGGACGGGAATGGCTGCTTCCCAGAGTTCCGGTCTGCCTCTTGCCCGGGTGCTTGTCCTCCAGGGAGCGCTTTCCGAGTTCGTCGCCTATGCCGCCCTTACGGCCCAGACTTTGTTGAGGGACAAGAAGATAGCCAGGGATCAAGCTGTGGGCGCTCTAAGACTAACGAAGATGCATGGTGATTCCATCGAAGACTATCTTGAATTCGGGGGGTTGAGGAAGATAAGACCGGATCATATTCTGCGTCTTGGCGAATTTTTCGTCCTCTGCAATCTGGTTTCCGAGCTTGATCTTCTCTCCGCCGTGGAGACTGGTCTGGCAGAGGTGAAGCCCATAGGGCATGTGCTTGTGGAGAGCGGAATGGTGTCGGAGGATGTGGTGGAGGCGGCTCTTCACCTGCAGGATCTAATTCGAGAAAACAAGATTTCGGCCAACAAAGCTATAGATGTATTGAAAGAGTGCGCCCAATCCGGTCGCTCTGTGGACAAAGTGCTCGAGACCCATGTTTCGGATTTACCTGCTGAAGTTAATCTGCCGATAGAAGACGCCAGACTTCTGGAGTTGGTGCATGGGCTCTCTTTTATATCCGACAAGCACTACAGAGATATCATCGATGTGCTCAAATCCACTAAAGTCGGTGCGGAGGAATATTTGATCGATAACAATCTGGTGTCAAAGTCTAAATTGGAAGCGGCCAGAAAGTGTCGAGTTCTGGTGGATGGTGGCTTGTTGACCCTGGAGCAAGCAATATTCGCGGTGCACATGTGGCTATGGAGCGGCGGAGATCTGGAAGAGGTACTGAAAGAGATCGGTTGGCTTGAGTCCGTTCGCTAACCTATTTACCTGGGGCTTTTAACTTACTGAGGAGTTCGCGGGCATGGTCCGCGTCGCTGTCGTCGGGACAGGATTTGACGAATTCAGTCAGCTGTTTCACTGCTTCTTCGTTTTTATTTGCGTTGATAAGCAGCAAAGCCAGGTTGTACTTTGCCGAGGATAGGTTTTTGTCTCGTGCTATCGCTTCTTTGTATTCACTAATGGCTATGTCTCTATATTCGGTACCATCCATTTTGGATGCGATCCAGGCCTTGTTGAAGTGGGTAAACGAATCATCCGGAAATTTGTCTGACCATTTCGAAGCTATTTCCAGGCATTGCTCCCATTTTTCTTCCCTGGCGTAGATGCTCAAAACGGCTGCCATGGCCTGTTTTCTTAAGGACGCATTCGGCTTCAAGTCCAGGGCTCTTTCGTATTGTAGAATGGCCGCGTTGGAATCCTGGTTGTCTTTTAGATAATTACCCAGGGCCAGATGGGTGGAGGCGTCATTGCCACCTGTGATAGTGGCTTTGCGCGCGTATTTAATTGCCGCGTCCAGATCGCCGACCTGATTGGCCGCATGGGCAAGTTTGAGGAGCAGGTCCCAGTTGTTGGGGGAGAGAACCGACAACCTGGTCAGGGTCTCTTTGGCTTCTTTGAAATTCTCGTTTACCAGTTGAGCATCGGCTAGAAGAAGCATGGTTTGCCAATCGGCGCTGTACTTTTGCTTCAGTTCGGTGGCAATTTTTAGAGCCTCTTCCTTGCCTCCCGATTCCAATAACGCCCTTGCCCTGGCAATCTCGGCCGGGTGAAAGTTCGGCATCGCTTTGAGGCAGGCGTCGGCGTCCACCAGGGCTTCCTTCGGTTTGCCTCTGGCCAGGTAGAGAAGGGCTCTGTTATTGAGGGCGAAATAGTAGTGGTCGTTTAACTCTATGGCTTTGCTTATGTGCTCTGCTGCTTTTTTATATTCACCTTTTAAGGCAAGCACTACTCCGTAAGCATTTTGAAACTTTTCATCATCGGGGTCTTCATCAATGGTCTGCCGGAGAAGTTTCTCGGCCTTGTCCATCTTCTTTTCTGTTAGAGCATCAAAGGCGGAGAGAAACACGATGTCTATCTTGGAAGCAGAATCCAGGGGCTCTTCTGTCAGGGAAGGGATGACAAAATTATTTTCGTCCACCACGTTCAGACCAAGAAATTTGTTTTTGGCAAAATCAAGCAGATTCTTGTTCTTTTGATTTATGTCTTTTTTCTCTTCTTTCTCTTCTTTGTCCTCGGACTTTTTTCTGCCGGGTATTTTGAATTTCAGCTTCGGCACGAAGCTTCTTTTCTTCTCTTTGCGGGGCTGGAGCTGAATCGTATCTGTGGTGCGCAACCAGCCCAGGCTTATTAGATAAGGTAGGGTTTGATTGGCGGTTACGAGATAGGCATGAATTCTTGGAGTTCCCCGGTATTTATCTTCTACCAGGCGGAGCCTGTGGTCCTTCTCCATGCGTTGACGCAGAGGGGCCAGGCAGCCCATGATTGCTTTTTGATCGACTTTTTTGGCGGCATCGCCTGAATCCTGGCAGAAAGCGGCCTCCGGCAGCAAAACCGCTATGAGCATCAGGGGCATCAGAAGTATTAGTTGAATTTTTGTGGAGTTCCGCATCTCATCAATTATAAATCGGATGATTCGGAAAATCATAAGGGAGCATTTCCTGATAAACTCTAACTTTTACTATGACTAAAGAATTTTCAATCACTTTTGAGCTGGAAGCGGAATGCCCCTGGTCCGGTGCTAGAGCTGGTATCTTGAGAACTCCCCATGGTGAGATCGAGACGCCGGTGTTTATGCCCGTGGGTACCAATGCCGCCATGAGGGCGATGACCTTTGACGATGTGGAGCGCTGCGGAGCAGAAATCGTCCTCTCCAATGCATATCATCTCTATCTGCGACCAGGCCACGAGCTGGTCAAGAAAGCAGGCGGCTTACATGGATTCATGCACTGGAACAAGCCTGTTTTAACTGATTCCGGTGGCTTTCAGGTCTTCAGTCTCGATAGTTTGAGGCGCATTACCGATGATGGCGTTCACTTTCAGGATCACAAAAGCGGTCGAAAACACTTTATCGGGCCGGAAAAGTCCATGGAGATCCAAAATGCTCTGGGGGCCGACATCATTATGGCTTTTGATGACTGTGTTAAAAACCCTGCCACCGTGGATGAGGGCGGCCATGGACAGGACTCATCGCTGGCTGGAAACCTGCGTGGAAAGCCATGCCCGTAGCGACAGTCAGGCCCTTTTCGGAATCGTTCAGGGCAGTATATATGAAGAGCTTCGCAAGGAGTCGGTGGAGGCGGTAACCGGCTTCGATTTGCCCGGCTATGCCATCGGTGGTGTTGCTGTTGGTGAAGACAGGGATACCATAGAGAGGATTGTTCTATTCGCTACTCCCCTTTTGCCCAGGGAGAAGCCCCGTTACCTTATGGGTGTTGGCACACCCTGGGACATTGTTTTTTCGGTTCGGTGCGGCACGGACATGTTCGATTGTGTCTCCCCCACTCGGTTGGCCCGGCACGGTGCGGCTTTCACTTCCTTCGGCAGAATCGCCATCAAGAACGCGGAGTATCGCGAAGATCTAAACCCCCTGGATAAGGATTGCGATTGTTCCACCTGCCGGAATCACAGCAGGGCTTATCTCAGTCATTTGATCCGCCAGAAGGAGATGGCAGGTGCCACCCTTTTGTCCATACATAATGTACGCTTTTTGATACGACAGGCTAAAGAATGCAGAGAAGCTATATTAAAAGGTACCTTTAAAGAGTACTTCCATCGCTTCGCCGCCTCCATGGAAAAGGAAGTGGGAACTGTGGGAGCTTGAATAGAAGCTTCTAGTCTTTGACTTCTTGTGCTTCTTCGGCGTCTTCTTTGATTTCCAGGAGAAGCTCTCCGTCGGAGGGAACTGATTTGTCCTGGGTGATTAGATTTTTGTCCCCGCCTGCAGGTACTTCCCCTTTCAGGGCAAGCAACTCCATCTCTATACTGGCGTCGCCCTCAAAGTCTTTGAACTTGTCTTCCAGGGAGTCTGTGCCTAGCTCGGCAAGGGCTGCTGCCCTTGCTTCTTTTTCACCGACTTTCTCTTCCATGCGATCCATTATTGATAGAGCGCCGGTGGTCGATGTTTTGGACAAAATTTCGTTTGCTTTAGAAGTAGCCTGGGCTGCTTTGTCCCTGGCAATAAGCACTTGTTTCTTCGTTTGATATTTTTGAACTTCGTTCTCCAGTTCGGTCAATCTCTGCCTGAGACCGGCGGTGGTCTCTTTTTGAGCTTTGAGCTGGGTTTCGAAATCAGCGGCAGCCTGGGAGTATTGTTGTTTGCGCTGGAGGGCTTGTCTTGCCAGGTCGTCGTTCTTTTGTTGGACAGCCATTGCGGCTCTGTTCTGCCAGGTGGCTGCCTGATCCTTGTTCTTCTGCAGTTGCTGCTCTATCTGCTTCTCGGTAGCAATCGCCTGGGCCACTGCCTGGCGCACCTGGATCAGATTCTGTTGCAGATCCTGATAGGTCTGTTCGAGGAGCATCTGGGGGTCTTCCATTTTGCCCAGAATATTATTGACCATGGCCTTGAACAGCGTAGCGATGCGCTGGAACATTACTCGACAACTCCTTTTCCTTAAGAATCAAAGGTATTTGAATACTAAATTAGTCTAGCAAAACCCATAGGTTTTATTCCCATTTGTACATATCTTTCTCCCATTCTTTATTGCACCGGGCATGCCAAGGTTTGCTATCCATATAAGAACCGACGGAGAAATCATCATTTATTAGGATTCGGACTCTTCCCGCTCCGGGGCGATTATCACCATCCCTCTTCTTTGCAATTACTGTTATGAGACTGTTGGGGACCCGGTCAAGAGCTGAAATCAGGCAGGGGATTGACTTGTTATCTTCGGGAAGGGGTATTATGGTAAACGAGCGTTACACCAGGTCTTAACAAACAGTTAATTCGATCCATGGACAAAGAGAGTGAAGAACTGAAATCTAACTCACCTGCGGGTTGGGTACTTGCCTCTCAATGGGGCATGAACCTGGTGGTCTTGACTTGTCTCTTCGGATATCTTGGCTACTGGATAGGAGAGAAGCTGGAGAACAACGCTCTAGCTTTCTTTCTTACCTTGATCGGCATTATGGGCGGCTTTGCGGCGGGTGTCTTCCGAATGGTTAAAGCCACCGAGCGGTTTAAGAAGGAAGCTCCTGACAATAAAGAAGACGAAAGTTGACGAAACAGCTTAAGAAACTGTGTGCTAAACCGATCTCATAATGTCCTTTTGACAACCCGTCCTTTTCTACAAAATCGGCAGATTTCTCAACAATCGCTAAGAAACTGAGTAGATAAGGCGTCTGCTATCATTTTGCTTGCGTCGAGCGGAACCGGAATTCAATCGGTTCTTCATGGCTTTGTCGACATGTCAGTCAATAACCAAATCGGATTGCAAGAAACCCAATGCTCGGAAAACACCTAACCCTCGATAATCCAGTCTTTAACAGCTACGTGGGCGAATCGGCCAGTCAGCAGATTCCTTACCTGGGTACTGTGGGCGCCATTCATATCGATACACTTGCCCTTTCATGGCTTTGCATGGGGGGCATTTTGCTATTTGCCGCCGCGGTCAAGCCTTCTCTGGTCAAAGATGGACCCGGGGGAACCGGTCAGGCTGTGTCGGAAGGAATTTATGCCTTCGTTAAGGACCTTGCCCAGGGGCAGATTGGAAAAGACTACAAAGCTTTCCTTCCTCTCATAGCCGGAATCTTCATCTTTGTCCTGGTGGGCAACTTGATTGGTATCGGTCCCTGGAAGGCCTTGGAGTACATTCCAGGATGGCCCACCCTGGGCCACGGAGCCCATGTCGAGCACTGGGAGATTGCGTCTCCTACCACCGACTTTAACGTCACCTTCGGTCTTGCCATTATCTCCCTCTTTGTCTATCTGGGAGCCGGGCTTGCCAAACATGGTGGCGCCTACGTCAAAGAACTTCTCTTCAACCCGGTTGAATGGTTGGACCTTGTTATTCGTCCTTCCACCCTGGCTCTTCGACTTCTTCTCGTTATAACCGCTGATGAAATCACCAGAATGGTTGCCTTGAAGTTAGTCCCGTTCATCATCGCTCCTGTGGGCGTGATGGCATTCGAAATGTTTATAGCCTTAATTCAGGCGTTCGTGTTCGCCCTACTTACGGGGATTTACATCGGTATGGCTGTCGCCGATCACCACTGACCGTGACTTTTCATTTAGTGGCAGTCGTTAATCATAATAAAAAGGGAGAAATAAAGTGGACCACCAATTAATTGCCGAAGCTGGAGCACAAGCTGGAGCAGCCGGAGCTGCCGGTATGGATGCTGATACCTTCATCAAAGCCATGTCCAGAGTTGGCGCCGGTATCGCCGCCGTGGGTGTATTCGGCCCTGGAATCGGTATCGGAATTGCTGCTTCCAAAGCGTTGGAAGGAATGGCTCGTCAGCCAGAGATGGAAGCTAGTCTCCGTAACAACGGCATCATCTTTGCCGCTCTTATGGAAGCGCTAGGTCTTTTCGCTTTCGTAGTAGCTATCCTGCTCTACATGTTCCCTCTCGGTCTCTAATCGAGAGCTGGAATAGCGCAGTTAACATCACCCAGGCAGCAAGTTTGACGGTAAATTAAGTCTATGTTTGAGCTAAACGCCACCATTGTCATATTCATATTGAGCTTTCTTTTGTTCATGGTTTTGCTCGATAATCTCTTCCTTACCCCCGTGGGCGAGGCGATAGAGAGTCGTAGCGACAAGATCAGCGGCGACAACAAGAAAGCCCAGGAGCTTCGTGACGATGCCAAGGCAGTGGTTGAGAAGTACGAAAAGAACCTCTCTGAGATCAGGGAGGAAGCCCAGAGTATTATCAACAAATCCATGGGAGAAGCTCAAAAACAGCGTTCCGAGAAGCTTGCTGCCATCGAAAGTGATGGAAGAGCAAAGTTCGATGAGGCTAAAAACAGCTTCCTGAAAGAGAAAGAGAGTCTGGTGGGCAACCTGGTGGAAGAAGAAACCAGGCTGGTATCCGAAATAGTCTCTAAACTTCTGGGTAGCAGTAAAGCTGTGGAGATTGAACCTGCTCAGGTTCAAAAAGCCCTGGAGGAAGCCTGTTAATGTTTTTCTTCGCTGAAGTTCACCATGCCAGCAGTTTCATGGACGTGGTTCTGGATTTTCAGAGCAACCTGGTCAACTGGTTGATACTTGCCGGTCTTGTTATCTGGGGATGGAAAAAAGTTATTCCATCCGTGGTTGAGAAGCGCGCCAGAAGTATCAACGAGACCATCGATGCCGCTGAGAAATCCCGGGCCGAAGCCGAGGAATTTCTTGCCGCCCAGAAAGCCAAGGTTGAAAACGCCGAAGCGGAAGCTGCCAAGATCATCGATGAAGCCAAGGTAGTGGCTGAGCAGATGAAAAAAGAGATGCAGGCCCAGACCGAACGAGACATCGAAAATCTGAAGCAAAAGTTTGAGGCTGCCATCGCAAACGAGAGACAGGTGGTGGTGACCGAGACTCGGAAAGCGGCTGTGAAAGCTGCCATGCAGCTCTCTAAAAGCTATCTTCAGAGCAACGTATCGGAAGCTGAGAAGAAACTCTTGCTCAATCAATTTATAGAGCAACTTGATTCTCTCGGCGGTGCCAGCCAATCCGTAGTGGCCGGCAAAGGCAAGGTCGGCTCCGGTTCCACCCGGTAGACGGCTGGCAAATGGTACACAGACGGTTCTTAAGACTTAGAGGTTAATTAAATAGATGTCCGGTGACCTAGAACAAGTAGCATCGCAATACGCGGAAGCGGTTATAGAGCTAACCGAAGAGTCTTCGGGCGGTCAAGCCGACTCTTTGAAAAAGCTTGAGAGGATCCATAACGACCTCAAGGTCATAGCCGAGATTTTTGAAACCAACGAAGATTTTTCTCTGGTTTTGAATCATCCCAACCTCTCAATGGAAGATAAGAAAGAGCTATTGCTCAAAATCTTCAAAGGCAGGGTCGATGATACTACCTTGAGATTGCTCGAATTACTCTCCGAGAGAAGAAGGTTGGAATTGCTTCCTTATCTGGAGAAGCCCTTCAAAACAATTCTCCGGGAGCGCATGAACGTGGTCGGAGGAGAGCTTATCTCTGCCCAGAAGCTATCCGACGGACAGGTTCAAGATATTAAAGCAAGGCTCACCAAGCACCTGGGCAAGCGGTTGGAGTTGGAAGTCAGCGTTGACCCATCTTTGATCGGCGGCATGATCCTTAAATTGGGCGATCAGGTTATCGATGGCAGCTTGCGAGGCAAACTCCAGGTTGTCGAAAAAAGTTTATTGTCAGTTTAGTTAATTAGTTGAATCAGTTATCCCCCGCATTAAGCAAATAAGAGGAAATCACCATGGCAATCAGACCCGACGAAATCACATCGGTTTTGAAAGCACAATTAGAGCAGTACAAATCCGAATTGAACGTCACCAATGTCGGTAGCGTGCTCCAGGTTGGAGACGGTATTGCTCGTGTCTACGGCATGGAGAAAGCCATGTCGATGGAGCTTGTCGAATTCGACGACGAAGACAAGACCATGGGGATGGTGCTTAACCTTGAAGAAGACAACGTCGGTGTTGTTGTTCTTGGTGAAGGTAGAAAAATTTCTGAAGGCATGCAGGTTAAGACCACCGGTCGTATCGCCTCGGTGCCTGTCGGTGAAGCCCTCCTGGGAAGAATCGTCAACCCACTTGGTCAGCCCATCGACGGTAAAGGACCGATTGTCACCGACGAATACAAGCCGATGGAGATTGTCGCTCCCGGTATCGTTACTCGAAAGTCGGTACACGAACCTCTTATGACCGGATTGACCGCCATCGACGCCATGATCCCGATCGGTCGTGGCCAGCGTGAACTTATCATAGGTGACCGTCAGACCGGTAAAACCGCCATCGGTATCGACGCCATCATCAACCAGAAGAATCAGCCCGACCGTCCTATCTGTATATATGTAGCCATCGGTCAGAAAGCCAGTAACGTCGGTCGTATCCGTGACATTCTCGAAGAGAACGGCGCCATGGAGTACACCATCATCGTTAGCGCTCCTGCCACTGCTGCTCCTGCTCTCCAGTTCCTGGCTCCTTACGCCGGTTGCGCCATGGGCGAGCACTTCATGTGGAAGGGCCAGCACGCGCTCTGTATCTATGATGACCTTTCCAAGCATGCCCAGGCTTATCGTGCCATGAGTTTGCTTCTGAGAAGACCGCCCGGTCGTGAAGCTTATCCGGGAGACGTTTTCTACCTGCACTCCAGATTGTTGGAACGTGCCGCCAAATTGAACGATGACCTGGGAGCCGGCTCTCTTACCGCTCTACCTATCATTGAAACCCAGGCTGGTGACGTTTCCGCCTATATCCCCACCAACGTAATCTCGATTACCGATGGTCAGATCTTCCTGGAGACAGACCTTTTCTACGCTGGTATAAGACCTGCTATCAACGCCGGTATCTCGGTAAGTAGGGTAGGTGGTGCCGCTCAGACCAAAGGTATGAAGCAGGTTGCCGGTAAGTTGAGACTTGACCTTGCCCAGTTCCGTGAACTGGAAGCTTTCGCCCAGTTCGCATCGGACCTGGACAAAGCAACCCAGGCTCAAATCCGCCGTGGTCAGAAACTTATGGAGGTTCTCAAACAACCTCAGTACCAGCCGCTTCTATTGGCAGAACAGGTGTCGATAATATTTGCCGCCAACCAGGGCATTTTGGACGATATCGACAACGATAAGATCTCTGCTTTCAAAGACGAGTGGTTCAAGTATCTCTCCGCCCAGGCCAAAGACTTGAAAGCCAAATTGATGGAAGGCGGTAAGGTAGAAGGTGACCTTGAGAAGGATCTTCGCGAGCAACTCGATAAATTCAAGAGCAACTTCTTCAAAGCTTAGATAGGCCCAGCGTATAAGTAAGGACTTGATCCATGGCAAACCTCAAGGCAATTCGTCAACGAATTCGCAGTGTACAAAATACCCAGAAGATAACCCGGGCTATGCGACTGGTCGCAGCAGCCAAGGTGAGACGTGCCCAGTTGCGTACCCTTGCTGCCAGACCTTTCACCGGTCGTATCGTCAGGTTGCTTCAACAGGTATGTGAAGAGGTGGCGGACATCGATTTGCAAGGTCTGCCCCTTTTAGAACGAAGAGAGATCAAGAAGGTAGCACTGGTGGTGCTTAGCTCAGACAGAGGTCTTTGCGGTTCTTACAACACCAATGTTTTGAAAGCTGCCGCTCGAAGGATTCAAGCCCTGAGGGACGAAGGTAAAGAGGTCGGACTCATTACTGTCGGTTTGAAAGCAGCTGCATTCTTTAAGCGGGTAAAAGTGGAGAAGTACAAAACTTTCACGCTACTGCCGGCAGTGCCTTCTATTCATGAAGCCAAGCTGATCTCTGAACAAGTTTGCGAACTCTATGAGAAAAAAGAAGTCGATGCCGTTGAAATCATCGGAACCGATTTCGTCAACATGATTCGTCAGGATGTTATCAACCATAGCTATCTTCCTGTGGAACTTCCGGAAGGGGTAGACCACTATCCTCTCTCCTCGGAGACCATATTTGAGCCGACGCTCATGGAGTTGATGGAAGAAGAGTTGCTTCCCAAGTACGTTGAAAACGTTATGTTCCAGGCTCTGCTGGAAGCTTCTGCTTCTGAGTTGGCTGCCAGAATGAACGCCATGTCCAACGCTTCTAATAACGCCAAAGAATTAATTCAGGCTCTCACCCTCGAATATAACAAAGCCAGACAGGCAAGTATCACCCAGGAACTGCTTGAGATCGTGGGTGGTGCTGAGGCGCTTAATAAGTAAGCCTTGAAAACTGAAATCTTAGAGCTATAATTGCCATCATGGCCGATAGCACTCTAAAATTTGCTGATTTATTATGCAACCCTGAAGACGATGACAGGGAGCGAGTCGCGGCGTTCGCTGCCGTGTTGGCTTATATCGAAGCTGAAGATAAATCCGGCGCTACGCGAAAGAATATATCCGATAAATATAGAAGCTCTCCTTCTTCCTGGGGCAAAGCCTCTCTTCTGGAAGGTGCTGGAGTTAAAAGTAGGATTGATGGATGCGACTCATCTTCCAATCGCTCGCTCTGGCGTCCGATCTTAGGCGCTTTTCTTTTCCTCTTCCTGTCGCAGCTCACCACGTCCGCAGCATTTGCATACGACAATCCATATAAAGAGAACTCCTTGTTTGTTCGGGTTGGCCTGGGGGAAAGTCTGAACCAGGTCAGCTATGAGAGCTTCGATGGAGCCGATATCACCGACTTATCCACCGGCACTGTGGTGGGTAAAGTAAAACCGGACGGTAAGTTTCTTGTTGCTGCCAGGCAGGATCGGTCTGCCGGTAATTTGATCTCCTTTCTCCCGGCTAGTTCGGTGGATGCGGCGTATATCGCAACCGGCCAGGAGCTTGATCCCATAAGGAATGTGGCATTCACACCGTCCGATCCTATGGGAGGCGGTTTGATATCAAATCCGGTGAAGAGTCTCTTGAATTCAGCGGACAATTCTCCAACGTCGATGCGCTTGAACAATGGACCTCAGTCGGTCCTGGAAGTGCCTGTTCGCAATGGCGCCTTGCCCAGTGAGTTTTTAACCGGTCGCAGTCAACCGGATCTGTCCACCCTGGGTGGTGTGTGGATCTCCCCTCCGGGATATGCCCAGGGCAAGTCTGACGGACTCTTTTCCTTTAACGGAAAGCTTTATAGAGGTGCTTTACTCATCGCCCCGAGAACTGTCGATGCCGGGGGCAGACTCGTTTTTAACGCAATAAATGTTGTGGATCTGGAAGATTACCTGCTTTCGGTTTTGCCCTCGGAGATGCCGCCGAGCTGGCCCCTGGAAGCGCTCAAAGCTCAGGCCATCGCTGCTCGCTCCTACGCCATCGCAAACCTTGGAAAGTATGCCTCCTCCGGATACGATGTTCGGGCTACGGTATCCGATCAGGTCTACAAAGGGGTGGTTCAAGAAAAGGATAAAACCAATATGGCTGTGGCCCAGACCCGGGGAGTGGTGATCAGGCATGACAGCCAGGTTGTTCCAGCCTTTTTTCACAGCGCCGGAGGTGGCTTCACCGAGCTTTCCGAGCATGTCTGGTCTAAGCCCTTACCCTACTTGCGGTCCGTCCGAGATTTCGACCATCGCTCACCCCACTTAAGCTGGAAGAAGACTTTTTCTGTCGATGAGCTTACCAGCCGCTTGAAATCCGATGTGGGCTCGATAATTGGTCTGTTCGCCGTGGAGCGCAGCCCCTCCAACCGGGTTAAGAGTTTACTCGTGGTGGGCGAAAAGGGTGCCTTGATTATGAAGGGCACTACAGTAAGAAGTAATCTGGGCTTGCCCGGCACTAATTTTAATATCACACCGGTAGAAAACGCCTATACCCTTGAGGGACAGGGGTTTGGACATGGTCTGGGACTTTCCCAGCACGGGGCTCGGGTGCTGGCAGAACATGGATATAATGCGCGCCAGATACTAAACTATTACTATAGAGACGTAACCTTTGGTCAAATTTTTGAAGAGTCGCATCTCTAATAGAGCAGTATTTCGCGAGTTTGACTATACTTTGACCCAGTGAGAAGAGCACAGCTTCGGTATCTTTATTAATGGATTTCATAGTTCAAGTTTTTGCGGTTTTTGTGATGCTCGGCATTTTGAGCATCTTGATCGTGGTCCACGAGTGTGGACATTTCCTTGTGGCGAGACTTTTCGGATTTCAGACCCCGGTTTTCGGAATCGGTCTTCCTTTCGGCCCCCACATTACCCTGGGTAAGAAATGGGATACCGAGTTCAGGATTTATGCTTTCCTTCTTGGTGGCTTTGTGGCTATTCCCGAGTTGGGAGACGAATCCCAGATGGAGGCTGCTTATGGCGCTTCCCCGGCTCCGGCGGATGAGAAAGCTGATTCTGCTGATGAAAAAGGGGAAAAGAGTGAGTCTGTGCCGGCTCCGGCTGCCGAAGGCGAGCTTGCCGAAGCAATAGCTGAGCGGATCACAGAGAAAGATCTAGCCGAGGATGAGAATGCACCCCCTCTGGAAGAAGAGGCGGTGGGAAATGCATTCGGAGTGCCATTGAAGCCCTTCAAAAAGTTTCCCATCTGGCAAAGGGCGCTGGTCGCCGTGGCCGGGGTCACATTCAATGTAATCTTCGCTTATTTAATCATGGTCTTTATGCTTCTGACCATGGGGGATCCGACCTATAAGACCACTGTCAGAGCGGTTATTCCTTCCAATCCTATTGCCAAAAAAGCCGGTGTTTTGGCTAACGATATTCTGGTTTCCATCGACAACGAGAAGATAACCACTCCGGAGTCCGCCGTTAAGTATCTGACTGCCAGAAAGTCCACCGAGGTAACTCTTCACTTACTTCGGAACGAAGAGCCCGTGAATATCCAGCTGACCACCAGTGCCAAAGGTACCGTGGGAATGGTGCTCGAGACCGGTTCCGGTCCTACTCAGTACGAAAAGGTTGACCGCAGTATTTTTGAGACCCTTGGAGTGGCAGGAACCCGACTGTATGAATTGACCGAGGGCATGTGCAGTGCGCTTGGTCAGATGGCCAAGTCCGTATTCATGAATGTAATCGGAGCAACTAAGAAAGTTGCCGGGGAGCCTAATATTGGTCCTGGTGATGTCCATGGAGTGCTTGCCGTAATCAAGATAGGCTCGGATATAGCCCGGCAGGACTGGAGCAAACTCTTTCTTTTCACCATATTGATCAGTATGGACCTTGCCATAATCAACCTTTTGCCTTGGCCGGCCCTGGATGGCGGACACCTTGCTTTCATGCTCTTCGAGGCAGTGAGGGGTCGACCAATGGGCGAAAGAGCCCAGGGAGAGATAGTCAAATGGGGATTTGTCAGTTTGCTTGTCTTAATGGCTGTGATTATGATCAATGACATCACGGCCCTGGTGCAGGGTAAGCTGGATTTCAAGAAGATAGAGTCCGAAGCTAAAAAGAAAGGCGAAGCGGAAAGACAGAAGAATCTGGAAAAGATCCTCAATAGAAAAGCGCCGGAAGAAGAGTCCGCCAAAGATGAAGCGGTAGAAGAAGGCGCACAGAAGGCTCCGGCGGAGAGTGAAGCCGGCAGTGAATCGCCTTAGAATTAATTCCCACAGGAGCTGAGTATCTGATTATGCCCTCTTACGATTATCGATGTCAGAAGTGCAGGGAACTTTTCACCGTGGAACGCTCTATGACCGAAGACAGCGCGGGAACCGCCTGTGAACATTGTGGAAGCAAGGATGTTTCACGTATCTGGAACATGTACATTCGAGCCAAGTCAGCCTCAGACCTGGTTGGTGACAGCTCTTCCGATAGTTCCGCTTCCGGTGGTTGTGGCTCATGCTGCTCAACTTCCTGCGGTAGTTGCTGTTGAAACATTTTCCCAATTCTCGGGAACAATATTGGTGTGAGCCAGTCTATAAAAGATCGTGTCAGAGGCGGAGCTTAGTTATTCCAGGGGGCAGGACCGATGAAAGCCAGAAATAAATTCCCGGCTTTTTCAGCTCTCATGGCAGGACTCATCCTGCTTTTCGGCATCGCATATCCCCAGGCTATGGGTGAAGATTCAGCCAACCTGTCCCGGGGAATTCAGTCTGACTATTGCTCCATGCCCTGTTGCGCCGAAGAGAAGAGCAACTCTCAGAGATGCTGCTGCGCACCTTTGCCTGAACCCAAGGGGAAATCCAGCCCCCTGGGCGGCAATCAGTTAAACACTGATCGCTTTGTCGATCTTCTTGTGCTTGACTCCGGCGCCCTGTCACCGGTGGATGCTCTCAAGAGCCGACTCGATATGGTCGGTTATACGGTGGGACTGCATCGTCCGGCGCCACCACCGGTAAAACTATACATTTTCAATGAAGCCTTCTTGTCCTGAACAGTCGCAGAAATCTGTTTTTTAAACAGACAAATTTTTCTGTTGACTTATATAAAAGGAGGTACGAGCTTATGTTACGTACATTTATTTCCCTGTTCAGTCTTCTGGCTATTCTAGCGGTTCTTCCGTCATTCTCCGGATATTCGGGGGCGGCATTTGCCCAGAAAGCGAAGGATGCGTCCTGTTGCGTGGACAACTGTAAGGATTGCGCCAAGCGTTGCGAAGAAGCCCTCGCCTACAGTTTGAAAAAAGGAGGAGCCCATGCCAAGGCTGCGCACATAAACGCGCTCAAGGATTGCATAGCTCTGTGCAAAGCCTGTACTGACTTCGACAAGAGGAATAGCCCCCTGGCAGCCAAGCTTCACGCCCTTTGCGCCGAAGCTTGCAAAACCTGCGCCGAATCTTGCAAGAGCCTGAAAGATAAAAATCTGAAGGACTGTGTCGATCAGTGTAATAGCTGCGAGACTTCTTGTAATAAAGCCGCTAAGAAAGGGAGCAAATAATCACTGAGGAGTCTCAGTTCGGAGGAGGGGCTTATGCCCCTCCTCTTTGCTCTGAAACATTTTCTGATCCCGGCTAAAATCTAAGTCCGGCAAATTCTATCTGAATTTCTCGGATTAGAGCGGGGACCAATTTATTCGTGACAGCCATTGTGTTAGGCGATGCCGGGATCTTAAATATTTCGGTTCTGGCCACTTTGATTTTCTGGGGCGCCTGGGGAGTTTTTGACAAACTTGCCTTGAAAGAAGCGCCTCCGGTTCTTGTTTTGATTGCCATAAATTGTCTTGCTCCTCTGGTTCCTCCTCTAACTTATTGGGCAATGATGGTGGACGGGCAAGAAGTTTGTCTGGAGCCCCAGGTCTTCTTCTGGACCTTTCTGGCAGGATTCTCTTATTTTGTCTCCATGGTTCTCTATTTATGGGTATTGAACAAGACCGAGGCAAGTCTCGTACTGGGGCTAACTTCTTGCTATCCGGTGGTTCTCCAATTCTTCTCCCATTTCTTTTTAGGAGAAGCGCTTGTATTCGAGCGAATTGTCGGTAGCGTATTTGTCGCTTTCGGCATAGTAGTCATGGGGCTTTCTGCCAGACGTCTTGATAGGGAGGGCAGTCTCAATTTGAGCGCAGGTGTCTGGATGGCTATTCTGGGGGCCACCCTTCTCTGGGGTGTCTGGGGCGTATTTGATAAGAAAGCCATCGAGTTGAGTAGCGCTTTTGAAGTACTCTTTTGCAAGTCTATCTGGGACCTTGTCTTTGTCTCCGTTTTAAGCTCAATGGTCGCTTTTACTGTCTTTTCAAGGAACCGGAGAGTATTGAAGAATTTCGGAAGCTTGTTCAACCTGGATAAGGATGCCGAAGGGCTTGAGCCGGGCACTTTTTTCTCTCCTCTGAAGACAAAAAGTTTGATGATACCGGCTTTAATGTCATCCATCTGTCTTTACGCCGGCGGTCTCACTTATCTTCTTGCTCTCAGTCGCGCCACCGCTTCTTATGTGATTGTCATAACAGGCTGCTACCCTCTGGTCATGTATATCTTCGCCCTGGTGATTCTCAAAGAGCGATTTAATCGGACACGCCTGATAGGAATCATCTTGATTACCATAGGGGCTTTGTTGACCCAGGTCACCGCTTCTTGCTGAAGCAGAATAGGAATATGGATAGCGATAATAATTGGGGTCTCATCCCGATTTGAACACAGTTATAATAGGGATTGTTTTATCGATAGAAATTTCCGGGGATTGCCAAGAAACCGAAATGGATAGTTACTATAAATTACCTGCTAAGCAGGCTCTCTCATTGACCTTCTGCTCTCTTCTTCTTCTTTCCGCCTGCGGCGGTGGTGGAGGTCCCCAGACCGGCATTTCCGGTCTCAATAGGGGAAAGATCGAAGATGTTAAGCAACCGGTGCTTACCGATTCGGTGGAAGGTAGAGACGACCCTATCGCTTCTGCTATCGCAGTAAAGTACGCGGGACTTTCTAAGAACACGCCGGACGGTTTCTGGTATGCCGATCTTAAGAAAGCCACGGCCCCAACTCAATCATTCGGGGTCTATTCCAAAACATCTAATCTCAAGATGATCTTTCTGGTCTTCGATGATAATACCGCTGTCTCCATGTTGCCTAACTTTGCCGGCAAACCGCCTTACACAGAAGTGGCTGGTTTGATCAACCGGGTTGAGGATTCTAAAGGCGAAGAGGACCTTCGCTCCGGGGATAAGTTTAAGTGGATACTCTCAGAGTATCCCAAGCGACCGGAGGGCAAGACCGACTTTTTCCGGGCTCTTGTAGGTGGCTTCCCGTCCACTGAAGAAGGAAAGTCTATTCTGGTGGTGGCGAGGGCCTATGATCAGGATGTGGCTTTTAATCATCGCCATGCCCTATTCATCATAGATACATTGATGAAAGAGAGGGAGAAGAAAGAGGAACCCAAGGAAGAAGTCAAGAAAGAAGAGCCCAAAAAGGATCTCACCTCTCAGGAAGAGATAGACAAGTTCATGGAACAAGCCACAGCCTCGGTTAACGAGAATTTGTCTCTGCCGGATAAGGTCGCTAAAGCGAACAAAAAGTATCAGGAGAAAAACGGCAAAGTCAAAAAGTGGACAGATACGCATCTTGAAGTTGGTATCGATAGTGAAGGCAAGCTGAAGAGTCTTGGTGATAAAACCAAGGTGCCTACCGAAGAGAATAAGCTTGTGGTCAAAGCCCTGATTGAAGCTGTCCAGGCCGTGGGCAAGTTCGCTGGCGCACCGGTGGTAGAGTCAGATGAATTTCAGTTTACTGTGCGTTTGAAGGGTGATAAAGCCGTTTTGAAGAGAGTCGGAGAGGAGAAGTACTAAAGCGTTTTGACTAAAGAGAACAATCAAGAGCAATCGAAAGAGAAAGATTCCCCCCAAGTTCCTGAAGAGACTGTAAAACGTGAACTAAGTCTTCTAATGGGAATTCATGCTTGTTTCGCCTTATTTGCGGCGGCCATGGCGATTTATGCGCTCGTCAGCCCAGGCAATTTTACTTTCTCCGTGGAGCTGACGGCTGGTTTGCCGCCTGGCCAGGGAAAGCTGCCTGAATTTTGTATCCCTGGCTTAACCGCTTATTTGTTTGTTTTGGCGCTTTTCAATGCCGCTTCCACTTTTGCCCTACTAAAGAGGAAGCTCCTCTTTCTACCTCTTTTGACAGCTTTTGTTAATTGCTTTTCCCTGATAGGCATACCGATATCATTAACCACTGTATTTACTTTGTTGAAACCGGCAGTTAAGCAGAAATTCTCATAGTGGCCAGCGCATCAGACATAAAAGACATACTCTTAGCGGTCAAAGATTTGATTGCGGTGACAGTGCCATTTCTGTCAATTTGGATCACTCATGAATTCATGGCGAAACGCGATGATGACAGGTATACCAAAGATTTTAAGCAGCGTCGCATTGATGAATTTTATGGTCCGATGTTGAGTATGATAATCGAATTGCGGGGTCGTAAAAAAGCCTACGAAGAGATCATGGTCAGTGTGGCTGCAAATTCCGAGGAAGAACACGAGGGGAATTTTAGCAAGGATAAAACAGAGCAGTCCGATACCGGCGTGGTTGTCCGGCGCAAAGAGTTCTCCGACCAGGCTGACGCAATGCTAGAAGAGTCAGACAAAGAGTTGCTCAAATCAATGCAGAGTTTGTACCGGGAGAAGCTGTGGATGGCTGAGCCCTCCACGGTGGATCTGTTTCAGTCTTTTATTGCTCTTACCGAGATCTCTTCATTGAATTCTAAGGAGTTCGCTTCCTGGCAGTCCCTGGACACCTATGCTAGAAAAAGTCATCTTTTTGAAGAGATCGAAAAGGATCTGCATAGCAACAAGGAGCGACTTCTTAAAGAACTGGATCTATCTTGAGGCGGAAGTCAGCGCCCTTAGTGCGTAGTTCTGGATAGCCATTACCGACAATGAGTCAGTTATGTCTCCGGCCATGACCATTGCCAACGCGTCTTTAAAAGACAAACGTCTGACAATTAAGTCTTCTGTTCCCTCCGGTTGGGCTTCTCCCTGGGTGAGATCGGTGGCCACGTACCAATGTGCCACTTCATCCGATACCGAGTTAGAAAGATAAGCAGAGCCGGAGTATTCCCAGTTCGCTGCGGTCAGACCAGTCTCCTCTAACAACTCTCTTTTCGCCGCTTCAAGGGGATCTTCATCCTCCGGGCAACCCCCTTCCGGGATTTCCCAGGAATAACTCTCCAACGGATAGCGGTACTGGCCGACCAGGTAGATGCTTCCGTCTTTTTCGATGGGCAGAACACCGATGGCCATATTTTTGAAGTGCAAAACTCCATAGATCCCGGGCTCTCCGTCCGGTCTGACCACCTGGTCTTCCCGAACAGTTATCCATGGATTATCATAGATCTCTCGTGTTTCCGTTATCTGCCAGGGATTAGCTTCCATTAGATCTTCCATTAGTTTACGCTGGTGGCTACTTTGAGTAATATCTTGTACATCCTGTCCACTCCTCTTTTCAGGGAGCGTACCGGAATTCTTTCGTCCTTGCCATGCATGGTGGCGAAGTGTTCTTTGTCTACTTCAAAAGGTTGAAATCCATAGGCCTGCACACCTAGTTCTCTAAACCAGTGAGAGTCTGTGAACCATGGTACTATCACCGGTACTACCGGCACTTTTGAGTCTTCTTCTCGGGCAACTGATTTGATCGCTTTGACCATGTCTGTATCCATGCGAGATGGATCCGATTTGTTCCATTCCAAAACTTTTATTTTGATAGTAGGATCGTTGATAATCTCTTTTATCCATGAGATAAATTCGTCTTTTTTGACTCCGGGTAGCAATCTGCAATCAAGTTGTGCCATCGCCAGCGCTGGAATTACATTGGTCTTGTATCCGGCTTTCATCACTGTCAAAGAGATAGTGTTTCTGAGCATTGAAGACTTCAGAAGATCGGAGAGAATCCTGTCCGTGTGCTTCTTATTCTTTATTGAATGGGCGATATCCGAGTAGATTTTCTTAGTCGCTTCATCTTCGGTGTCGGCAATGTTCGTGAAGTACTCCTCAACCTCAGGAAGCAACTTGAAATTGGCTCCGACTCCTTCCACATTCTTTAGAGCGCGCACCAGGCGGTAAGTGGCTGAGCCGGGTATTGGCATGGATGCGTGTCCAGCCGGTCCTTCGGCGGATAGCTCAAGCCAGAGCACCGACTTTTCCGCGAAGTCAACACCCCAGTATTTTGCCTCTCCTTTTTCATTTGCTTCTATGGGAAATCCTTCGTTAAGCAGAAACTCTGCCGACTTAATGATTTCCGGTTTGTTCTTTTGAAACCAGCCTGCACCGAATTCGCCACCAACTTCTTCATCGGGAGTGCCGAGAAATATTATGTCCCTGTCCAACTCTACCCCGGATCTTTTGAGCATGATCATCGCCACAAGTTCTATGACTCCCATGCTCTTCATGTCTATGGCGCCGCGACCCCACAATTCTCCGTCATGCACTTCACCGCTGAAGGGAGGGTGTTTCCAGTCTTTAGCTTCCGCTGGAACCACATCAATGTGGTTGAGCAGGATCACGCCTTTTTTCTTGCCGTTTCCCTTAAGACGGGCATAAACAATTGATCTGCCCGGTGCTGTCTCAAAGAGCTCGGCCTTTATTCCTTCTTTTTCCAGGACCGACTTCAGATATTTGGCACCGCGGGTTTCATTGCCGGGAGGAACCGTGGTATCTATCTTTAGATATTCGGAGAGTACTTTTAACGCCATTTCGCCGAAGTCTTCTTTACTGGAATTTCCGGACAGTTCGCTCTTTTCACTCTTCTTATCTGATTCGGAAGAGGCAAGAGCTACATTTCGGGAGTTAACCTGGCCGGGGGCTGCCAGGGCGGGTGACAGACTGAGGGACAGCAAACTTGAAATTAGTAGCGTGGTAAGCGGTCTAGTGAAAAGGAGCATTTACCTATCCTTTATATATATAAACTCGTGAATAGCTGCCGGCGTGTTCACATAGAGCTTGTCGATCAAGCCTGAGGCTCTGGCTGCGTCTGCCGGAAAGACTAAACTATATCCATTGCCCCGGCAAATTACAAGGAAAGCAGGAACTCGGGGACTAGGATGATTTTGATAGATCTCCAGGATAGATCTCTTGTTTTAAGCACATAAAGGCAAAAAGGATTGTCAAGTGGCGTCGATTCAAAATTTTTGACACAATGGCTCTTATGAACTAACAGGAGGAAACAATGAGAAAACGTCTTTTTTCGACTTTGATTGCATTAGCAGCAGCCACTTCGGTTTGTGCCGTACAGGCTGCGGACAAAAACCTCTTGAAAAAGGGAGCTGAAGGCTTCAAAAAAGGTACTGAATCTGTCGTCAAGGGTACTGCTAAAGGTGCTGAAGCTGCGGGCAAAGGCACTCTCAAGGCCACCGAAGCAGCAGGCAAAGGTGCTGTAAAAGCTACCAAGGCAGCCGGGAAAGGCACTTTGAAAGGTGCTGAAGCTATCGGCAAAGGTGCGGTAAAAGCCACTAAAGCAGCCGGGAAAGGCACAATAAAAGGTGTTGAGTCCCTGGGCAAAGGAACTTTCAAAAGTTCAAAGGATACTGCCAAAGGTGACTTGAAAGGAGCCGCGAAATCGGCAGGAAAAGGAACCGCCGGAAGTGTTAAAGCTGTCGGCAAAGGTGCTCTGAAAACCACCGAAGCCTCTGGAAAAGGAACCTTGAAAGGTGCTGGGGAGATTGGCAAGGGTGCCATCGAATCCACAAAAGCAGCCAGTAAAGGTGCCATCGATTCAGCCAAAGAGGCTGGCAAAGGCGCTGTTAATTCGACCAAACAAGTCCTTACCGGTGGCAAAGCCTCCGAATAGGTTCTGAATATGGCCCTGGGGAAGTAAGACATTGTAATCCTGCGGGGATATATGAGAAAATTCGAGGACAAATGAGGTCAACAAGAAATCGCTGATACCGAGAATAATCCTTTTATCAGCAATACTGATGCTAAATGCGGTGGTTATGACGACCACCGCTTTTGCAGTATCAAAAGAGACTGAATTTATGCCGAATAAGACGCCGAAGCTTGCCAAATCCGCATCGTCAAAATTGGAGAAGGTGACCGCGCAGCCGGTCAAAGGCATCTCCGAGTATCGTCTCAAATCCAACGGTCTCAGAGTTCTTTTGGTGGAGAACCATGCCGCTCCTGTGGTCGCCACAACCGTCGTTTATCATGTCGGGTCACGGAATGAGGCTGTGGGCTATACCGGGGCTACTCACTTTCTTGAACACATGATGTTTAAAGGAACCAGTCGATTTGACCCTCTCAAAAAGAACGGTATCGACGATATATTGAAAAAGGTCGGTGGTATCAATAATGCCACCACCTGGTTTGATCGCACCAATTATTATGAAATGGTTCCGGCAAGACATGTTTCGCTCTGTCTGGACATCGAATCTGACCGGATGCGCAATCTTTTATTGAGGCAATCTGATAAGGACGCCGAGATGTCTGTGGTTCGCAATGAACTGGAGCAGGGAGAGGACGATCCCGACGAATTGTTGGAGACCAATCTGTTTGCCACCGCTTTTCGCGAGCACCCTTATCACCACCCGACCATAGGATGGCGATCAGACGTGGAAGGGGTGCCCATAAGCCGTCTCAAAAAGTTCTATGATGACTTCTACTGGCCGGATAACGCAACTCTGATTGTCATAGGAGATATAGACAGGGACAAAGTCCTTAAGATGATCGAGGATAAATTCTCTGGTATTCCTCGCTCAAAGACCCCATTTCCGGATGTTTACACGGAAGAGCCTGCCCAGGAGGGAGAGAGAAGATTTGTTGTTCGCCGTGGGACCGATGTTCCGCGAATGGTGCTGGGCTATCATATACCCCGGTGCATGGACAAAGACACTTACGCTCTGGATGTTCTGGAGCACGTTCTTGGAGACAGCTCCAGAAAGTCGAGCCGTCTCTACAAAATGTTCATCGGCACAGGTAAGGCGTCTTTCGTGGATGCATCCAATTATTCATTGAAGGACCCGGGATTGTTTGTCCTCTCGGCTCAGTCTGGCAGCTCAGGTAAGTCTTTGAAGCTTGAAAAATTGGAGAGTCTCCTCAAAAGTGCGCTCAAAGAGTTGAAAGAGAAACCTGTGAGCAAGGATGAATTGAAGAAGGCGAAAGCAGCAATAACCAAAAGTATTCGATTGACCACAGCCGATCCACTCGGCTTTTCTATGTATTTGACCGAAGCTCTTGCGGTGGCCAACTGGAGATGGTTTGTCGACTATCCTGAACATCTGGAGAAAGTAACTGCCGAAGATGTTATGGCTGTAGCGAAAAAGTATTTTTCCGAAGATAACAGCACCACGGGATATTATTATCCGCGCAAAGATAGTAAGTCTATCGCTAAGAAGAAGGCTGGGTCGGCTGCAGCAAAGGATACAAAGACTGCTTCTTCTGCAGGGGCGGATAATGGAAAGTCGAAAGATGTAACCAAATCCGATACCATTGTCGAATCTGTTAATAGTTCACCTGATAAATCGGCAAGTTCAATAAGTTCGGCAAAATCTGTAAGTATCGACATCGCCTCCCGGGTGGAGCGGTCAGTGTTACCAAATGGATTGACAGTTCTCAGTTTGAATATTCCCGAAAGCACAACCGTGGCAATCTCAGGCAAGATCAAAGCCGGAGACGATAAGACCAGCGTGGACAAGTCCCAGGTCCCTTATTTTGTCGCGTCACTAATGACCTCGGGGTCTAAGTCGTTCAGTAAAGAAGCCCTGGCTGATGAGCTAGAGATGATGGGGTGTGATCTGGATTTTGAGCCGGATACATTCTGGTCAGAATTCGATAGCCATGTCGTTAAAGAAGATCTGCCAAGATATTTGAAGGTTCTCTCTTCGGTTTTGAAAGAGCCGCTATTCTCGGCAAAAGAGTTGAAACTGGAAACCAATTTGAGGAAGTCCGATCTCAAAGAGAGCATGGCGGATACAGATGATCTGTCCTGGAATTTGATGCTTCGTTCCCTCTACAAACCCGGGAGTCCCTTCTACCAGAAGAAGTTTTCGGACTTAGTCAGTGAACTGGACAAGCTGAAAGCGGAAGACCTCAAGCGGTTTCACCGGCAGAACTACACAGCTGGACAGACGGTTATCTCTTTTGTGGGTGCGGTGGAACACGAGGATGTGCTCAAGCTGGTGAGGAAACACCTTGGTTCCTGGCAGAAGGGTGAGCTAAAAGAGCGCCAAACTGCGGAAAACGAAGTTGTCATCCTGGAAAAGTCTCTGACTAAGAGTGTATCCATTCCTGATAAAGCCAATGTCGACATCAGGGTGGCTAAAACACTTCCAGTAAATTTTGATTCCGAAGACTACTATGCCTGCGTCTTAGCAAATGCCGCGCTTGGATACGACAGTTTTGCTTGTCGCCTTGCTCCGGTGAGAGACAAGTATGGACTCACCTACGGCATCTATTCGGTGATAGATGATCCCACAGTGCCGAACGGTCCCTGGTACATAAAATACTCTGTCAATCCGGTCAATCTTGAAAGAGCGAACTCCATCGTAAAGAAGATAGTGAGCGATTATGTCAAATCCGGTATCACCGAGTCTGAACTGGCTACGGAGAAAGCTCATTTGAGCGGCACTTACTCTGTCTATCTTCGCTCACCTCAAAAGATAGCCGGACGACTTACCCTCTATGAAGCTGCCGGAGTGGACCTTTCTTACATAGATAACTACTCTAAGAACCTTTATAAAGTGAGTCGGCAGGAAGTAAATAAGGCTATAAAAAGATACTTTGATATCAGTGAGCGCTCGGTAACTGCCATGTCGGGAACACTTCCTGGCGGGTCGGGCGGTAAGAACAAAACAGAGAAAAAGTGAGGACCATGAACCTTTATTTAATTGAGCCCTTTAAGTCTATCAAGGCAAATTCTGCTGCCAGAAAATTTCTCGCCTCACTGCTATTGGCTAGCTTTTTACTGCCCACTGAATCGTTGTTTCTAGATGCCGACGCGCTCAGCAGCCATAGAGTTAGAGTTCAGGCGCCTCCTACTTTCGAGTTCATTAATAAGAAAGGGGAGAGGGCTATACCTTATCTGTTCCACTCGGCAAGACCGTTCTCTGAAGGACTTGCTCCTATTTTGTTGGGCGAGGAATGGGGTTTTATAGATCGGGAAGGGACGCTGAAAATCGGAGCACGGTATAAACTCGCTAGAGATTTTTCCGAAGGTCTGGCCCCGGTCAAAATAAAGGAAGACTGGGGGTACACCAACACCAAAGGCAGTCTGGTGATCAAGCCGAGGTTTGCCACCGCCGGTGATTTCAAGAACGGCCTCGCAGTGGTCTATGTCAAAAAAGGCTCTAAAGAATTTCCCAAAAGGGTTCAGGAGACAGCCAACAAGATTCTTGATAAAGATAGCGGCAAGAAGATGAGCGGAGCAAGCAAAGCCTTACTTGCTATAGTTCGTTCTCGCAAGGCCGGATTTATAGATAGAACCGGAAACTTTGTAATCAAGCCGGCATTCACAGCCGCTTCCCCTTTTGAAGATGGTCTCGCCCTCGTCAGAGATGAAGACAAGTACTTCTTCATAGACAAGACAGGGAAAACAAAATTGGAGCCTGATTGTCAGAGGGCTCGATCTTTCTCTGAAGGACTGGCAGCTATCCAGCTAGACGGGAAGTGGGGCTACATAGACAAATTTGGAAAAGTTGTAATTAAACCTGAATTGGAAGAAGCTCAGGATTTTCAAAATGGATTGGCAGCGGCCAGAGAAGGCAAGCTCTGGGGGTTCATCGACAACCGGGGCAAGTGGGCAATAAAGCCCCAGTTCAGCTCAGTATGGAGCGGTTTCAAGAGTGGTGTGGCTGTCTGTGCCCGGGATGTCTCTCCGATCAAAGACTCTTTTGCCACCATCACCAAGTTTAACTCCGGCTATGTGATTTCAAGGCGTCAGGGCGCCACCGATACATTTGATATGTCCACAACGCCATTATCTCCTGGATATTTCTCCTATCCTGAGTACCGTTTCGGCCTGGTCGGCAAGGATGGTTCTACGGTGGCACCGTTCAATTTTGGAGAGATTGGCGAGCTAAGTGACGGACTGAGAACAGCAGAAATAGATGGTGCTTACGGCTACATCAACAACATAGGTCATGTGGCGATAAAGCCGGAGTATCGGGCTGCCACCATGTTCTCCGACGGACTTGGTATGGTTCGCCATGGAAAGACGACATCCTACAAAATAAGAAGAGCAGAGAACCTTCTCAAACATTCCGTGCCTTCCAAAGTCAGGGACCCTGAGCTGATCAGTAAAGACATCAAGGTTGCTGACGAAGTGATCAAAATTGATCCTGACAATGCCCAGGCATATCGCGACAAAGGTTACTTGCAGTGCTGCATGGAAGATTTTGATGGAGCTGTGCAGTCCTTTTCTGAAGTAATCCGTCTCTGCCCGATTTCCTCGGAGGGCTACTACTGGCGTGGTAACGCATATCTGGCCAAGAAAGAGTTTGGTAAGGCGGGGAAGGATTTTTCCCAGGCGATTAAATTGAATAAGTCCGATGATAGGTTCTACGCAGGAAGAGCGCGGGCTTATCTTGGAGAGAATAAGGTCAAGTACGCTTTGATAGATATGGCTCTCGCCCTGAGAATTAATAGCCAACCGTATTATCACAGTCTGCTTGCCAGAGTGTTTAAGAAAATGGGTCATGAAAAGCGAGCCATAAGCGAGCGCTGGCGGGCCAGACCGAGTATAGATATGAATCCCTGGTCCACCTGGGCTAAGTCGGAATTTGATCTAGAGTCCAAATTGAAGCGTCAAGAAGAAGCTCTGAGCAAGATGGGAACCGGTAAAGATACCGTTGCCCAGAGGGCTCTGGCACTTGCTGAGCTGGGAGATTCCGTGGATACTTTGCGGAGGCTTAAGTTCCGCCAGGAGCGACTGATTGAAGTTGAGCCTTTATTAGAGAAGTCCTTTAAATATAGAACCGAGGCTCTCGCTCTGTCCAACAATCCAAGCAGTCTTGCGCCTAAGAACAGATTGAACGGCGATCTCGCCAATTCAATCGCCCAGCTGGCTGCCTGGAACACCCGCGCCGGCAATTACGAGAAAGCGGAGTCTTTGACCAAGCAAGCTCTTGCCCTGGCGAAAAAAACCGGCTCCGCCATAAAACAGGCGGACTACTTAAATGACTATGCCAAGTTGAATATTGAGCAGAAAAATTTCCGTGATGCCGAAGCAAGATTGAAAGAATCCCTTGCTATCTCTGATAACACCAAGAGAACTTTGATGAAAATCATCCGGGGGCAGACCCATAGCGTGTACGCGGTGATGTTGCGTAGAACCGGTAGGGATGCCGAGGCCGAGCAGATGCTGAAGAAAGCCACAGGTGATCTGATTATAGGCACGAAGCTGGCATTTTTACCCAGTCCTCCCATGGCGGATGAGGACGCCAGTGCTGAGCAGCTTTTTGCCCTTGGTGAACAGGCAAGAAGCATGGGTCTGATAGAAATTGCCCGTGAATACTGGCAGAATAGTTCTAATAAGGCCGGTAGTTCGAAGCTGTCCCAGAGAGCGAAGCTGTATCAGGAGGTCTATTTGCCCGAGAACAAAACCGATCTGGAGACGGCCTAGCATTACTTAACC
>JAUIJG010000291.1 GCA_030431355.1 bacterium | reverse complement strand
CTACAGCTCTACCCGACGGGCGACCATTGATGATCTGGCTCGACAACAGATGGGTCGTTAAGGAATTGGGCTAAGGGCTTCAAATAGTGGACGACGGGGCATATTGTCAGTGTCATTGTTTATCAGACGACAGGGGCAATGGACAGGACCTTCGGACCCATATCTATTTTTGTTTGGGCAGTGATGCTTTTGCATGGCTCAGTAGCCTTTGGCCAGGAATCCACACCTTCTCCTCAGTTGATGCCGCCGCTTAAAGCTGAGATGGATTTGAGTCTCGAAGCAAAGAAATCTAAGTCTAAGTCGCTGGCTGTTCAGTATTTACGTCACGGTGCCAGAATGCATCGCAACGGAAATGTCCATATTGCCGAGACGTTCTTTAACAAGGCAATTAATCTCGACCCGGATAATCCAGATGGATACTATAATCTCGGCGCTCTCTACGAAGGTCGGGGAGACTTTGATTTGGCTCTCAAGCATTACCGGTTAGGACTGGTAGCATCTCCCGGGGACCAGGAGTTGAAAGAGGCTGTAGATTTTTTGGCATCACGTTCTCAAAAGGATGGTTTTGAACAAGCGCTAGAGAGGAGCTTGCCCTCCCATAGACCATATCAGTTGCAGTCTGATAGAAGCCAGCTAGTGGCTGGAGCTGGAGCGAACTCGGGTGCAATTCCTGTAGCCACCCCTCCGACCATGCCTGTTCTACCTGTAAGCCAGAAGCCTCCGGGTCAGAGTGGTGCCCGAGCAAAGGCAGTGGCCGCTGCTCTTTTTAGAGCCGGGCTTAACATGGGCATTCGATTTGCTGTTAGAAGCGTTGCCGGCGGAGGCTCCGGTGGTCTTGGGTTTTAGGCGTTAGTAAATTTTTGAGTTTTATTTCCTTTTTGTACTCAGAAATTATTCGGCTTGCAACACCGCAGATGTTTCTGGGGTCGGGAACCATGCCAAAATGGCAGAATCTGGAGCAACCAAAGCCAGAGGCTCGACCAGGTAGTGATTCAGATAGACGCCGACTCCCAAGGACATGACCGGGAACACAGAGCATTTCCTCGCGTCATAACATTTATCCGGATGCAATTGGTTGTGCCCGGGTGATTTTGCAAGCTTTGAATACTATTTAGGGGAGGCCGAAAAGAATGCTCAACAACTATAACTCTATTGAAAAAACCGGTAATCTCACGCCGTACATCATCACCTTCTCCCTGCTATTCGGGGGAATGTTCTTTTTGGTCTTACGATTGAACGGTTCAATCTAGACTCTTCAATTTCTCGAAGTTTTCTGGTCGTTGATATCTGTCCAGGTACCGAACCAGCACTCGGTTCGATCTTCCATATCCGTTAGAGCCACGGCTCTTGCCAGGTGCCAGAGATAGCGAGTATCACCATTTGCTTTCCGGTTCAAGCCACGTTTGAGCCGGAATTCTTTTTCAAAGGTGTCACCGGAGAGAATCGCGGCTTTCCATTGTTCTATATATTCACCGAGATCTTTCTCGTGAATGAGTAGTTGCCAGGCGTCTGTAAGGCTCTGCTCTTCAGTAAAGCCGCTAAACTCGTAGAAGCGATGATTCCAAAACTGGATGGAGCCGTCGGCGTTCGCGATAAATACAATCTGTGGAATCGCATCAGCCATGGTTCTATATTTGCTTTCACTATGTTTAAGCTCTTCCCGGGCACGGATTTGCTCATCTATGCAGGTAGTAGTCCCAAACCATTTTGTAGAGTTTGTTCCAGGGTCATAAAAAGGAATTGAATGCATAAGATGCCATTTGAACTCCCCTTCTGAAGATCGAACCCGAACCTCCATGCTGAAAGGCCGATTTTCCAGGGCTGCTTGATTCCCCTTATCCATAGCCTTATCCAGATCTTCGGGGTGGAGAACGCTCACCCAGGCGAAACCGTCGTCTTTGTCCCCGGTCATGCCGCTAAACTCGTGAAATCGCTCATTGGCAAAAACGGTTCGCCCTTCGGAGTCCGCTATCCAGACCATGTGAGGCATCGCCTCGGTCAGCATCAAGACCTGTTTTTGTAAGTTCTCGTCCAGTCTTACATCAGGAATTTCACCTGACTCTATTATGTTTTCTTCTTTGGTTCTAGCCGCCAGTTTGCCCCGCAGACTGGTCAATTCCTTGTGCAATTCACCAATTCTATTTCTGAGCTCAGCCGTATCTATATATTGTTCGGTTTTGGTGGTCGCGGATTCTTTTTGACTGATTTGGACCTCTTCCTGGTCATCTGTCTCCGGCACCTGGCAATTTTTATTTTGTGAGCTTGTTTCCATTTTTGTGAGTTTGCTTTTCCTAAATTTTTTACTAGGCACTGATGCTGCACTGAGTTTGCGAAGCTTGTCAAGAATAACATGGAAGGGGTTAATTCCATAAGCCTGATATAGAAATGTAATCTAAAGCCCCTCTAAATTGTTCTGAGACCGCCATTTACTTGAATCTCACAAATGACTATGTAACTTTGACGTTTTCTTTATGCCTGACCGTTGTTAGATAGGAGAGTCAGAAAGAAAACCGGGAGGCGACGGGACAAATGGAAGCACTTCTCTATCTTGTGGGATTATCAAGTTACTTGAATCCTGAAATTGAGAAATCCAGGCATAATTTAGTACATGAGCTTAAGCAAAAGCTTCACGCCAGTGCTAAGGCCTCGGATACTCTAAAGAAAGATAGGTTGGCTGGAGCTGATGGACTCGATTGCAAAGTTGAATCCAACAGTGCTCTCGTCCGCCTCGCGGAAAATCCTATGACCGCACCCTATGTGTTGAGTCTGCTCGCTGAGCATTCCGACCCGGAAGTGAGGATGGCTGTCGCTGATAATCCCAGCGCACCATTTTCAGTCCAGAGCGCCCTGGCAGAAGACGATCACGTCGATGTCAGGTTCAGGGTTGCCGAGAACTATCATATTAGAAAGGGTCTACTTGAAAAATTAGCCGATGACGAGAACCCATATGTTAGTTCACGGGCTTCCGATACTCTGAATCGCTTGCAGGCCGCATAGTAGGTTGATAGTGATACTGGATATAGTGAATGGATGGAGGTGGTTGCAATTTGATTTCGTATTCAACATCTTAGATAATGAGGTGTCTGGAAGGCGAAAGTCCAATAAGATAAATTCCGATTTTCCACATTGTATTAAATGATTGAAGTTTCTCAAGGGAGCCGATACTGAGAAGTATGATGACCGAAAAATTGATAGAGGATAGAGAAGCGGGCGGATTTAATCCTGTGACGCCCGGTGAAGTCCCTGTCATGTTGGTTGTCGTACTTCTCAGTTCTTCTGTTGCCTTGTTGTTCTCTTATTTTGGTGGGATCTTCGATCATGAAGTACATTCGGCCAACTATGTGATGGTATTCATCACAGGAGTTTTGTACGTATCAATTCGTAGTTCTCGAAGAACCGCCTTATTCTGCTCTCTGCTCAGCGTTTTATGTTATGACTTTTTCTTTGTGCAGCCTTATTACAGCTTGATACCTTCGGACAGGCAGTATTTTGTTGTGGTGATTTTCATGTTCGTGGTTGCTCTAGTGGTGAACGAATTGGCTTACCTGGCACGTCTTTATGCCAATAGAGCCAACTTGCTGCAACAGGAGGCTGAGACCGAGAGAATTAAAAACACCCTGTTAAGATCCGTGTCCCACGATCTCAAAAGTCCCCTTACAAGTATCATGGGGGCTGCCACATTGTTGAGCGAGGAGATGGAGACACCGCTTTCGGATAGCCTCAAGAAGGAATTGGCAGAGTCAATCGCTTTTGAGTCTTCAAGGTTGAATCGTATAGTCTCCAATCTTCTCGATATGACTCGTCTTGAAAGTGGTGGCATCAAGTTACATAGAGATTGGTATCATCTTGAGGAGCTTCTGGCCAGCGCAATCAGCGCCATTGAGACCAGGTATGGTGCCCAGGAGATAGATGTAAACCTGCCATCGGATATTCCGCTTATCGAAGTCGATCCGATCCTTACCGAACAGTTGCTTACCAATATTCTTGATAATTGTGTCAAATACGCACCGGCAGAAAGGTACGAGATAGATGCCAGGGTCGAAAGAGATAGTCTGGTGGTGCGCGTCCACAATGGTGGCAAGGTACTGGAAGATGAAGATTTAACCAGGGTCTTTGAAAAGTTTCACAGAGGGGATACGACAAAGCCCGGAGCCGGGCTGGGGCTGTCGATTTGTCAGAGTATTGTCCAACTCCATGGTGGCAGTATATGGTTCGAATCCGGTATAACCGATGGTGCTACTCTTGCTTTTACTTTACCATTGCCCCAGGAATCGCCGGCTCTTTTGCCGGAAGAGCAGTCAGAAGAGACGGGAGAGACTAATTGATGTCTAGCTCGATATTGATTGTGGAAGATGAACCTGAGATTCGTCGTTTTCTACGGGTAACTCTCTCAAACCACGGCTTTAAGCTGTTTGAGGCCACTAAAGCCGGGGAAGCTATCGAGTTTCTAGAGGGCGAGCAGCCTACTCTAGTGATAATGGATCTGGGTCTACCCGATATGGATGGAGTCGACCTGATCAAGAGAATCCGTGACTGGAGCACGGTTCCCATCATAGTTTTATCGGTGCGGAATATGGAATCCGATAAGATAGACGCCCTGGATGCGGGAGCCGATGACTATGTCACAAAGCCTTTTGGTGTTTTTGAATTGATGGCTCGTATTCGCGTGGCATTGCGACATCTTGAATTGAGAGAGAAGGAGGAGGAAGCTTCCACCTTCAGCACCGGTGATCTGCTGGTGGATTTCTCAAGGCGTGAAATTTTTATGGCGAATAAGCCAGTTCATCTCACTCCCACCGAGTACAAGCTCTTGACTCTTCTGGCAAGAAATCCAGGAAAAGTAGTTTCCCAGGAAACACTTCTTCGAGAGGTGTGGGGACCGGGTCATTCCAAACGTTCTCACTATCTAAGAGTCTATATGGGCAATATTCGCCAGAAACTTGAAGAAAAGCCAGCCCGGCCCAGATACGTAATCACTGAGCCGGGAGTCGGATATCGTCTTAAGATTGAGATGGAGTCTTAAGAGATTCTGGCGATTTCTTTGGAAAAGGGCAGGGAAAAAGGGCAGGGAGGAATCTGCCCTCATTTCCTATACAGAGCTAGAGATGAAACCCTGTCTTAACTTATATAGATTCCGAGATGTCGGTCAGATCCGCTCCAGGGTTTTGAGCTTGTGGTCCGACCGGATTTTGAAATCTCTCTCCGATTACATTCTTTTCTCCGCTAAATCCGCGTCTCACAGGTCCCTGATTTCTCATATGACCTCTGCCGTGACCTTTTCTGTGCCTCATTTTATGAGGTTTGATCATTCTGTAGCGAAGCGATTGTCTCTGCTCTGCGGTAAGGTTCTCGTTCATGTCCATTTTGAAGGACAGCTTTAAGTTTGATATGTCAGCTTTGAGCGAGTTGATCCTGTCCTGGGTGGCTTGAATGCGGCCTTTGTCCAGAGACTCCTGGGTAAGCAGATCTTTCAGGTGTCTACTTTGTTTCTGCAATTCGGTGACTTTGGGTCCGATCTCATCGAGCAGATTGTTTTTCAATTTATACATCTTCTCTAACTGATCGTTGGAGAGTTTCATTTTTCCGCCGGCCGGACCGCCGTTAAGAGGATTTGCTCCCGGAGCATCAAGGGGAACCATGGCAAGGGGAGAGCCTTCCTCAAAAGATGGAAGCTCTTCAAGTTGGGCTTGGACCGGCAGCGCTGATAGGCTGAGTCCGGCAATTAAACTTAGTGCCAGTAGTGATTTCATAGACTTTGTCTCCTTATTCAAAATAAATAGCTGCCGTTGAAATTGCGCTTGTATCTCTATCAACGAAAGTTCCGGACAAAAAGTTCAATTAAAATTGGAAATTAATCAAAAAAGTTTTGAAAATCGAAGAGAAGCCCCATGGGGACTTCTCTTGCAGGCAGAAACAAACTTTCTTTCTATTGTTCTATCAGTTTATCTGTAGGAGCGTACATAGAGGTTGGTTCCTCTGGACTGCAGCTTGACTCCTTTTCCGGTCATCTGACTGGCAAGATTCATGGCTGTTTCATCTATCATCTCCGCTTTTCGAGTAGCACTGTCGAGAAGCTGATCGGACTTTTGATTGGCTACCTCAATAAGCCGCTGTTTTTTATTCTCTGCTTCGGCTTTGACCAGATCTATTCTTGCCTGAGTGGCGACCGGGTCCGGCACCCGAATCAGTCCACTATTATGTCTGTTGAAGTTGTTGGGATAGTAGCCGTTGCCGAAATATGGGTTAAGCGCAGTTTTATAACTGGGATTGTTTATTACATCTCTTATGTCTGCGTTTTTCTCATTCTCTATGGTTCTTAATCTGTCGGCAGTGAATCTGTTTCTGGAGACAATCTCTTTTCTGGCGAACTCACCCTGCCTCTTTCTAAATTCTCTAGCTTGCTTCTGGATTTTATTGTTATCCACGACAACTCCATAACTGGTGAGAGCCTGGTAGCTGTATCGTCCTACAAGGCTGTTTGGACTGAGTCTGTAAGCCGTCGAATACTCTTCTATCGCTTTATTATGGTTACCACTTTTGGCGTGATAGTGGGCTCTACGATAGTGTGCATCAGCATTCTCAGTTAGAGAGGCAGCCACGGCTTCTGTATTGTTTGTAATAAAGGAAAGTAATCCTAGCAATAAAAATAAGTAGATTTTCGGCTTCATGGTCATCGCTCCGGGTTTCATGTCTGTGTATCTAGACGGAGCATCGGCATAGACTTAGGAGAACTTCATTCTGTTTGTAAACAAGCTTTGCGGAGTCGGATGTCCAAATTCAAGCGAGCTGCTAGTCGACAATTACCACTATCTCTCGACCAAAATGGGCATTTAGCTCGGCACAA
>JAUIJG010000615.1 GCA_030431355.1 bacterium | reverse complement strand
TCTCTTGTGCTCTGTCTTGTTCACTGTCTCTTGTCGTGATCGCACCGGTCGGGCAAAAGACCTGAAGGTTTTTGCATTCGTCACATTGGCAGGGCTCTTTAGCTTCTATACAAGGCAATCCGATCGCTTCATCTGGCAGGTTGGGAGCGATCTCTTTCTGGGTGACGCATCCCCGTTTTAGGCTTTTTACCATGGCTTTTAGCATTGTTGTTACCTATAGATCATGACCTGAGTAGGACAGGCTGAAGCTCTTATTGCAGATTGGAAAGTCGGCAATTAGTTCACCTCGGGCGGCGATAGCCATCCCCGTCCAGTTGTTCAGACTCGGGTCTTTTATGAAGTAGCGTTGTATCTTTGAGTTTTCGTCGGTGGCTATGAAGTGAATCAATTCTCCCCGGTAGGCTTCCACCACTCCGGTGCTCACCGAGTTTGGTGGAAGATTATCCGGGCATTTTGTTTTGGCTACCGTGTCTGAGAAGTCGTTATCTAATATTGCCACCATCAGCCGCAGGGATTCTTCAGCTTCTTTCATCCGCACTTTTGTTCTGGCGAAAGCGTCGCCGGCAGTTTTAACCACTATACTCGGCTGTGTTTTTTTATGCCTATCATATATGTCACAGCCAAACACCTGCCTGGCATCGTAGTCGATACCGCTGGCTCTTGCCGCCGGTCCCACAAGGCCGAAAGCGGATGCCATCTCTTTTGATACTATGCCGGTTTTCTCCAGGCGTTCATGGACGTAGGCGCTGTCGGTAAAAGAATGAAGGGCGGAGTTTAGATCCTGTTCTATCTCCGGGATCAGTTCCTTTATCGAGTTTAGCCGATTCAAGTGGAGGCGGGTGATTCCTCCCGGACAGATGAAGCCTCTCATCAGTCTGGAGCCGGTGAGGAGTTCCGCCAGCTTCAATATCCGGCCTCTTAAAATCGAGAGGGTGGAGGCGATGCTGCCGATGCCCAGGTCCACTGCCATGCCGCCGAGGTCGGTGGTGTGCATTGCCAGGCGTTCTATCTCCAGAGCCAGGGCGCGGAGCAGTCTGGTGTTGTCATCGATATCGATATTGAGCATCTTCTCAAGGGCGAGGCTGTTAGCCAGGGCGTTTGCCACGGTGGTGTCTCCGGCGGAGGCTTCGCACAGGTGTCTAGTATTTTGCCAGGGGACTTTGGTGAGATTCGATTCTACGCCGCGGTGTACGAATCCGAGTCTTAATTCCAGGTTTTGAATATATTCTCCCAGGCAGCTCAGCCGGAAGTGACCCGGCTCTATTATTCCGGCATGCACCGG
>JAUIJG010000290.1 GCA_030431355.1 bacterium | reverse complement strand
GACGGCTGGCAAGTGGAGATCGCAGATCGCTGGCTGCGCTATGGAAACCCCTGGGAACTTCCCAGACCGGAAGCGGCATTCCCTGTCAAATTCGGCGGCTCCACCGAATCTTACAAAGATGAAAATGGCAATTACAGAGTTCGTTGGAATGCCGACCGAGAAGTAAGAGGAATTCCTTACGATACCCCTATCGCCGGCTACAAAAACAACACCGCCAATACCCTCAGGCTCTGGAGAGCAGAAGCTCCCGAAACTTTCGACTTTCAAATATTCAACATGGGTGATTATTTAGGAGCAGTCACCGACAAAATGATGTCGGAAAATATCTCAAAAGTACTCTACCCCAACGACAATGTCTCCCAGGGCAAACAATTGAGGTTGCAGCAACAATACTTCTTTGTCTCCTGCTCTCTGCAGAATATAATTCAGTTCCAACACATGGTCGGCGACCGGGTGGAGAACTTACACAAACGCTTCGTCATTCAGCTCAATGACACCCATCCGTCTATCGCTATACCGGAGCTAATGCGCCTACTTATAGACGAGCACGGTCTGGATTGGAACACAGCCTGGCATGTGACATCCAACTGCTTTGCCTATACCAACCATACCCTCTTACCGGAAGCCCTGGAAAAATGGCCGGTTAGTTTGATGGAACAACTCTTGCCGCGCCATATGCAGATTATCTATGAGATTAATCAGCGATTCCTCGACCGTATCAAAACAAGACCCCATGTGACCGATGAAGTAATTTCAAGGCTTTCTTTAATCGAAGAATCCGATGGCAAATTCGTCCGCATGGCCAATCTTGCCTGTGTGGGAAGTTCTCGCATCAACGGTGTGGCTGAACTTCATACCGAGCTTCTAAAAAGCAACGTATTAAACGACTTCTACAAATTGAACCCGGAAAAATTTGTCAACGTAACCAATGGTGTCACACCCAGACGTTGGCTTGCCCTGAGCAATCCGGAACTGACTGACCTGATCTCGGACCGCATCGGAGATGGATGGGTTAAGGATCTGGACCAGCTCAAGAAGCTGGAGAAATTCTCCACAGACAAAGAGTTTCAAAGAGATTGGCATCAGGTCAAACTGACGAAGAAAAAACAATTTGCCGAGATTGTAGAGAAAAAGACCGGAGTGATTATCAACCCGGAAAGCATCTATGATATCCAGGTCAAACGGATGCATGAGTACAAGAGACAGCACCTCAATGTCCTTCACATCATAAATCTGTATAACTCACTGAAAGAAAATACCCCTTCCGATTTTCAGCCAAGAACATTTATGTTTGGTGGCAAGGCCGCCCCAGGCTATTTCATGGCTAAACTGATAATCAAATTGATTACTTCGGTTGCCGATGTCATAAACAACGACAAAGACGTGGCCGATCTCTTGAAAGTCGTCTTCTTACCGGATTTCAATGTCTCTCTAGCCCAGAAAGTTTATCCGGCAGCGGATCTCTCAGAACAAATTTCCACCGCCGGCAAGGAAGCTTCCGGTACAGGAAACATGAAATTCGCCCTCAACGGCGCTCTAACAATAGGCACTATGGATGGTGCCAATATTGAGATCAGAGAAGAGGTCGGCAAAGAGAATTTCTTCCTCTTCGGACTGCGGGCTGATGAAGTCCAGGAGCTTAAGGACTCCGGCTACGTTCCCCATCGCTATTACGATGACAACCCGAGTCTTAAGATGGTTCTCGACCAGATCAAAGACGGAAAGTTTTCGAACGGCGACAAAGAACTATTCCAGCCCATCGTCAGCTCCCTGCTGGAGCATGATCCGTTCATGCTGCTTGCGGACTATCAATCTTATATAGATTGCCAGAAAGAGGTAGGCAAAGCCTACGGCGACAGAAAACGCTGGACTGAGATGTCCATCTTGAACGTAGCAAGAATGGGCAAATTCTCCTCGGATCGTTCTATAGAAGATTACTGTTCCAAAATCTGGCATGTGGAGCCTGTTACCACCAGCGCTTCAGAAAAATGCATGCTCCAGAAAGAGTTGAAAGTCAGATAACAAGTTCTCTTGATGACATCCTATATATAGGTTCTTCAGAATATGGGGTAGATAGTATTCTGAGGGTTGAATCCGCTTCTAGTTCCTCTATTGGAATCGAAGGGGTTCTGCTAATTCTCAGCTAATTCAATGATTAGTGGCTATAATGGTCCCATGCCAAAGGAGGACATGCTGGATGAGGGAGAAAATGAAACGGACAAGGAAATTGACCGGAACACTCTTGATGGGTGGTCTAATTGCATTGATGCCGATGACTCCGGGACTTGCCGATGATACATCCGGCTCTTTCTATGAAAAAGGCGTGCGCCTTATGAAAACCAAGAATTTCAAAGACGCTATTCAAGCTTTTGACATGTCAATCGGCATGGCGGCCACCGATGCCCGGGACTATATGCGAAGGGGCCAGTGCTTTTTCGAGTTGAAGCATTACCAGCTTGCCGTAAAAGATTTCAGCCAGGCAATAGTTTATGCTCCCGAAAAAGCCTCCGGCTATCTGTCCAGAGGCATAACCTATTCCAAACTGGGTGAACACGCCAAAGCGATTCGCGACTTTGAAAAAGCGATTCGGCTCGACCCCAAACTCTCTCAGGCCTATAGCAATCTAGGCGATTCCTATAACAAATCCGGTAAAGCGGAAGAAGCCCTGGGAGCCTATAACCAGGCGCTCAAAAATGATCCAAAAAACGTAAAAGCGCTGGTGGGCAGGGGTGACGTGTTCCATGTCCTCGGTAAAAACCTGGACGCGCTCAAAGACTACAGCTATGCCATCGAGTTAAATCCTGAATACGATGTTGCTTACATTCATCGAGGCACTGCCTATAGCGGAATGAGTAGACCGGAAGAGGCTCTAAAAGATTATGACAAAGCTCTCGAGCTTGACCCGGCTGACGGCGGACTGCTCAAAAAACGCGGCCATGAATGGTACAAGCTGAAAAACGCTAAGCAGGCTCTATCCGACTTCAGCGACGCCATCAAGCAGGATCCCACCAATGCGGATCTCTACTACCACCGGGCCAAAGCCAACATGCAGTTGGGTCATGATGGTGGCGCCATGGAGGATCTGGAATATGCAATCCGGCTAGATCCTAACCAGGCAAACTTCTATCTGGCGAGGGCTTTCCTATGGCATAAAGAAGGCAAATCCATTCTTGCCCGGGAAGACATAAAACGAGCTCAGTTCTTCAACCCCAAATTACCTAAGAAGATAAAGTTCGCCAATGATCCTAAGAATCCGGACCGCTGGTACGATGAAACATTCCTGACCGACGTCAATGCAAAAACAGGCGGCACGGACACATCGGAAAAACTTCAGAACACGACCTCTCTGGGAGACGATTAGGTTTAGCCAGGAGTTAAGAACTAAGTTGTGGAAAAGGGCCCATCACCGGGCTCTTTTTTTTATAGGTATCAGGTTCACAAATATCAAAACCGGTTAATAATTGACAACTTCTAATAATCAGCTCTATGCCGTGGTCTTACAGAGATAACCCGGAATGAAACAAAGTAAAGACAACTGAAAGGAAAACGAAAGAATTGACCAGGGTTATAATATCCCGGTTAATATTGACAAGCCTGGTAAACCCAAGTAGGTCGATATATACCGTTGGCGGAACCCGAGATTAACCCCAGCTAATTCTAGAGAGCAAAAGGCAAATCTAATGCGCATATTGATTCCCTACGATGGATCTAGAAGTTCCCTGAGTGCCCTGAGGCTTCTTGCCACCATGGCTCTCAATCCGGACTCGGAAATTTTGATTCTGAAAGTAGTGGGTAAGAAAGCTGGCTTTCTTCCACTGCCGGCCTTCGAAGACGATCCGATTAAGAATCAGGATGAAGTGAATAATCATTCCATGGTTCTGCGGGAGCTAGCCAGGGAGCTTTCTCTCTGGCAGAAAAACTGCAATATCAATTACAGGGTTCATTTTGGCAAACCGGCAGAGAGCATCTTAGAAGTTTCGGAAAACTGGAAAGCAGATCTGATCATCCTCGGTCCTAAACGAACTCAGTCTTCGACCCATCATTTTTATATGGGCTCTGTCTCCAAAGAAGTGACAGCAAAGTCCACGGCCCCGGTATTGATTGTCAAGCCCACAGAAGAGGTGCTCGAAGACTCGGTTATCGTGTCCTGGTGCCTATTGACGGCTCGCTCTATTCTTATTACACAATAAGTTGGCTGGCAAGCCAGGTATGGAAACAGGGAACGGAATTCAAAATCCTCACTGCCATTCCTGAATTCAAAGATATGTCTGAAAATCCCGTGGGGCAATATGACCCTTCCCTGATTAATCAGTGGGCATTGATGAAAGAGAAAGCTTTTGAAAGCCTGGAAGAACATGCTTTCAAATTGGCTGAATGTGTCGGTCTTGAGAATGTCAGCATCGACGTGGAGCCCGGAGATCCCAAGAGAATGATAGAGAGCGTAGCCGCTGACTGGTCGCCGGATATCATCGCCATGGGAGCGCCTCGACCTGCCGGTATCAACCAGATCATTATGAGCGACGTGCCTACCCATATAGCCGGTAGAGCAAATTGCTCGATTCTGATTGTGAAAAGACCAGGCCATGGCAAGCAGAAGCGAGATGATTCAGGGATTAAGCAAGCACTCGCAAATGTGCTTGACGCACCACCTGAGGATAATATAGATCCACCACATGCGGTGATGTTCTAAATTTCTTTTTTCCAGGTCACAATTCAGTCTATGGAATCACCAAGACTGAAAGTTTCCTGTCCGAAAGGCTCATCGCCACTATGGCGCCAGCTGTTCACGGCGGCATAACCGACGCCTTCGAAAGGTCCACCCATGGCACCGAATGGAATGGAAATAATGGCGGCAGGCACCACCAATAATGGGTTGTGAGAATCTCCCACAAGGTCCCTGGTACCAGCCTTGGTTTGCTTGATGGCACATCTGGTGATAGCAATAGGAGTTCCCACCACAAAGCCGGTGGTAAATGATGCCATTCGCAGCGGCAATGGAACCGTACTTTTATCTTTCTTGCGTCCCAGGGATTTCAGGTCGATGGGGTTAGCTTTATTAGAGTCACTATCGTCTTTATTCTCTGAAGCTTTGTCATCATCGACCGGTTCCTTGATCTTAGTGGGCTCGATTTTCTCCCTCAGTTGAGGAGTGGTATCGGTCGGGATTCCCTGTGCAATGCTCTGGGCAAAAACCGGCGAGGGAAGTAGACCCAGAGCCAATACCGTGAAGGATATGAAATTCTTCATCTCGATTTCGAATTCCGTCTAAAAGCTAGTAAGGCATTCATTATGACATCCTGACAACAAGCAAATGTAGACTTATTATAGATAAAATATCTAAGCAGGCTAATTTTTCTTGTCGTTCTCGTAGAATAGGTGTTTCCAGAGAAAAAGGAGCAGATCATGGAAGAACATAATACCCCGGTTCCCCACAGCGGTCAGGATCTTCCCGGTGGAAAAACACAATCGCTCAACCTGGATTACTCAACAGCTTCTATGTTGAGCTACTGCCCGATATTCGCCCTGAATGTCATTTTCTGCATAATTTTCCTGGCCACCGAGCCTCCCCAGAGTAAATTCGTTCGATTCCATGCTCTGCAATCACTCATGCTTTTCGGCTCCGCCGTGGCAATCTGCTTCATTTCGGCGGTGGCGGGTCTGGTTGCTTTCATTCCGATACTCGGACCATTGATAGCAGGCGGCATCGGAATTGTCACATGGCTCTATCTTGCCGCGACAGTTTTCGTAAGCCTCTTTATGATGTACAAAGCCAATCAGAATGAGATGACCAAACTTCCTATCATCGGACATTATGCGGATCGCTACAGCACAGACTCCGGCAGTTCCATGAACCTTTAATGAAGATCGATGAGACAGAGCTGGAAAAACTAAAAGAGAAAGTTCGAAATCAGCAAGGTGCCCGGGCTCTAGCATCTCCTCTCTATTTTATCGTTCAACAAATTGCCCTTCTGTTATCGATCAATTTTATTTTCCCAATAGTTTTAGAGCTTTCATGGAACGGTGACTACCTGGTCCAGGCTATATTCGTGTTTTTATACGCGATAGTCTATTCGATATTCGGTCTTCTCTTTCTTGCTGTCTCTGCATTTTTCGCGATTATGCTCGAAGGAGTAAAAATCATGAATGACATCAAGACCGGCAAGATTAGCCTGCAAGCCGCGGCCCAGACAATTCCTTTTAAAGTGATGACCGGAGAACATCCCAAATGGTTAATCTCCCTGGCACCACCACTGGTACCTATGATGAGCCTTAGTTTCCTATCCATATTTTTTCAAAAAAACATCGCCCTGGACTCTCCGGAGATGCTCATGAAAGCATGCGCGGTCCAGGGACTAGTCTCTTACTTCTTGTCACTCCCCTTCATTCTCAAAGCCCAGAAAGCCCTGCATGAAGCGGTGAGCCTGGAAGAATAGATGACTAATCACATTTCTTTCGCTTAGACTTGTATACCTGAAATGCTGGAATAAGGCAGGTTCTCGTCTTTGTCGCTCAGCTCAAACAGGACAAGACTTCGATCACTGACAAGGAACCGGGAGTTCAATTCCCAACAGCTGCTCGAATAGATTCCAGATGTATCAAGGAGTAGCTTCCAACATTTTTCCGGCTGCTCGACAGCCAGATTGCGGGCATACTCTTCTTCCTTGTGTGGTGGCAGAACAAAGTCAATATCTTCCCAGTAGGCATTGCAAAGTATGAGCAAGGTGCTGCTGGTGATCAAATTCCCCTCTTCGTCCACCTCATCCATATGATCGCCGTTGAAGAGCACTCCGAAGTGGTGGCGCTTCGCGTTTAACCAGTCTTCATCAATCATCTCGGTGGCATCTTCATTGAGCCAGATCACATCCTCACTGATCTGATCGGCGGAGCTGACAC
>JAUIJG010000289.1 GCA_030431355.1 bacterium | reverse complement strand
AGATTCTGAGCTAATGACAGGGCTTTTTCTATGCTTTGAAAATTAGATTAGTGTCACTCCCGTGAATAATTGCGGTTATCCTTTTTCACTATTCGTTATAGTATATTCAACACCAGAAAAGAGAGCGTTCTAACGCCCTCTCAAAGCAGACCAATAGTGTTTTTTCCCTTAGCTCAGAACAAGCTCGGGTAACCAGGCGGCTTCATCTTGAATGGATCGTGAGGGGTTTGTGGCGCAGGACCGAAACCATTGCCTGTCCGACAAGTTTCAGTCTGACCAAGGGGTCCGCCGAAATCCAGGGCTATCGGAAGTCGCGAGTCACCCTCACCGGTCTGACCAGAATCGGTTTCTGAGCCCTGGGAGAAGCCTCGCGTGATTCTCTTTTCGGCTTTCTTAGTTGACATAGCTCTCTCTTTCAGTAGTGATTTAAACTAACCTCTATCAGCCTGATCCAGAACAAAAGCGGACAGGCCGAAGCCAAACAGGAACACAGCCATTCGAAAGAAAAGAAGACCGACGATTCCTGGAACGACTAGAGCCAAGAAGCCAGTGATCAGAAAAAACAATACGGAGACGATCATTAGAAGCGCCAGAGTGATACCGGTGCTCTCTCCAAAAAACTGAAATCTCCTTGCCAGAACCGGAACAACTAGTCCAGCAAACAGAAAAACGAAAGGCGAGACCAGTAGTGCCAAGATTGAAGTTATCATTGTTATCTTTCCCGTTCTGGCTGAAGCTCCGTCAACCAAGTTGCACCTGATCGACAAGAAAAACAGCCATAACATTACACAGAGGACTCTTTAGAAAGCTTGATTGATCTCCATTGAAGCTTCTGGAAACAAGAATATAGTTCTCACTCTAGTTAGACTGGGGGGTTAACATCAAGCAAATTCATGAACCCAATGAACCAATGCTTTTTACAACCGATCAAAGACCAACAAAATATCTGCAGCATGACTTCAGGCAACTTACTCATTCCCAAAAGACCCGATCTCGTGAGCATAAGCCCTACAACAAGATTCAAGATGTTGAATATCAGGAACACCACATACAATATCAATACACCAACCATCTCCATGCAAACCCAAATTTAATATTCAAATGAGAGACGGCAAAAACAACACTGGCACCACTTTCGATACCATAATTTATAACACGAAGTATTTTTTGAGGCTGCTTTTCAGTTCCATCAATACAGCGCCAGCCAGCTTGTCAAGAGATTTTTCGGGTCCGAATACTGTCTATGGCCCAGCTTGGCCAATGTCGATCTTGATAAGTTGATACGGCCACAAAGAGCGACAATAGCCTCTGTTTTTCTCTTGACAACAACCTGGGCTCTCTAAACTTACACAGCTTATTTACCTCTCCTATTTGAAGTACAAAAGAGGAAGCTTCTAAGCTCAACTCGATTTTGAATCTTTGAACTCTCAAGAGAAATACTTTTAGTTATCTACAAATATTGACCCGCTAAACATATCAATCTCCGACTCACGTTCTTCTGAGAACTGTGGGCTACTCGCATACCGCTGCAGTAGACAAGCTCTTCTGCACCGCTATTCGAGAGAGTTTGATGTAAAACGTAAGCACAGGAAGACAACCATGCACCTTCTAGAAGGTCTATCAGTCTGGATTATCATCCCGACGGCGCTCTGCATTGTGGCGCTCATTTGTCTCATTCCGGTTTTCCGCAGGGCTCGAGCTTATATCGAGAATGTAAAAACCTGCGGCTACTTGCCCCCTCCGCCGAACAAAACCGGCCTCTTCTGGCTGCGATGCCTCTCCAGATTCATTCTTTTCGTCCAGGTCGGTAAGGTGAAAGTCTACGGCAGGGAAAATCTCGAAAAGCTTGAAGGAAAAGCATACATAGCCACCCCGAATCATCCCCACTTTGCCGATGTGGCTCTTCTGCCTTATGTGCTGGACTACAAACCGGCAAGGTATATGGCTGCACGCGGCGTCATGACTTTCGGCGGCGGTCTCGGCAGCCTGATATTCGGACCCATGGGTGCGTTCGCGGTGGATCTGACCAAAGGCAAAGGCGGCCCCGCAAGAGAAGCAGCCATCGATGTGGTTGCCAGCAAACAGATTCTGGGAATGTTCCCCGAAGGCTGGGCTTATCTCGATGGGGTGATGGGAGAATTCAAAAAGGGAGCGGTGCGTATCGCCAGAACAGCAAAAGAAGAGCTGGGCGAAGAAACCTACCTCCTGCCTATGTATTTCCGCTATGGCAAATACCCCGGCAGTTGGATTCGAAAAATCCCACCCCCGGCAGAATACTTCCTCTTGCTTCTGCTTTTCCCCTTCTACCGGAGAGGTGCGCGTGTCGTAATCGGCGAGCCTATCGCTTCAAGCGATTTGCCCGAAGACGATGCTGCCGCCACCGAGTTCTTGAAGCAAGCAGTGATTGCCCTCGATCCGGCAACAAGCTAGTCTGAGCAAAGTGAATCGATTAGAAGAAACTGGCAGGCTTTATACCTGAGTGCCTGGCAGTTTCTTTTTAAGATCATGTTCTATTATATCTATTAGTATTTTTCAAAACCGGAAGGCCGAAACCGCCTCCAACCAGGCGCCAATCCGGCATATTCTCCCCGCGCCGGCCGTTTTTATGCCACTTTGGCATACATATTTACCGATTCCTATGCCATTCCGGCATATTCTCCCCGTGCCGGCCGTTTTTATGCCACTTTGGCATACATATTTACCGATTCCTATGCCATTCCGGCATATTCTCCCCGTGCCAGTCGCTTTTATGCCTCTTTGGCATACATATTCACCGATTCCTATGCCATTCCGGCATACTCGCATTCGAGTAAATGAAACCATATTTGATCTTGTAGCTTGGTCTCGTAGCAATCCTCAGGTCCAGGCTACTAGCTTGGTCTCGTAGCAAGCCTCGGGTCCAGGCTTGTAGATTGGTCTCTCACCAGGTCTCTCGCTTTGTCTACACGTCCGGCCTTCTCGCCAACGGCGCTAGCATGAATATGGCACCTGATGGAGCCGAACATTACAAAAAATGCTCAGTCTAATTTCCCGGACACCCTCTCCAGTTCAATGATTTGATGCCACAGACAGATCTATGTTTAAGGTTGTAAAGAGGAGAACCTTTACACCTATGTATTCAAAAAAGAACAGCTCACTGTTAGTTATACAAGTACCTATTTTGTTTTTTCTCCTGGAGAAAAATAACTCAAACATCCAAGCCAACTTGTTTTCTAATGCTTCCCGATCTGACTTCGTCAGAACAAACCAAAACGCAGCAGTATTCTGCCAGTCAATTCCGTTATGAGTAAACAACTGAATCTGGTCTGCGGCCGCTTTCACCTGAGAAGGTGATTTAGTCCGACGGTAAGAAATCGGCTACTCAAAATGCAACAAACACAGGATGGAAAAATTGCAAGCTCTCGAATTTACTTTCAACCTGCTAGTCTGTATGATTCTCTCCGGAATCGCAGGCATCATCCTCGGCCAAATCGTTCCGAGCAAGAAACGCTCCCTGACCATCGCATCCTACGCTTTCCTGGGTGCCTGGGGATACACCGTTCTTCTCGCCGCCGCCGCGGTTCTGCTGAAAGCCTTCGTCGGTGAACCGGGCCTCTTCATTCCTACCTGGATGGTGATCACGAGCATCTGCCTCTACACCTTCACCGCCGGCATCACCCGGGGCATCGACATCCGCGCCAGTGAAACCTGGCGCTGGTTCCCCCGCACCCCTGTTCTGCGGAACTGAGAGGAAGGTCTGTCATGCACAACTTCCTCAAAATAGTCGGCAGCGCCCTGGGCATACTTGTCGGCTGCATCATCATGGCGACTATCAACGGTGAGCTCGTTTCCTTCTTCGCCGAACTGAACTGGGTGATCATCAGCATCTTCGCCCTCTTCGGCGCAGCCGTCGGTGTTGTGATTTCCGCGTTCGAGAAAGACCACGGTCCGGTCAACATGCTGAAAGCAAGCGCGATCAGTGTGATCTTCATTCTTCTGATCTCCATGGTCATCACCATGGCAATGGTGACGCTGACGATCATGAATCCCGACCGACCGGATCCGGACCTGAGCATCGGCTGGACCGATATCGCCTACTTCATCCGTGGCGTGCTGGTCTTCGGCATTCCCGCCGCAGCCGGCTATGTGCTCCTGGGCAAGCTCTCGAAGCCGAACCCCAAAGCTTCCGACTGACCAACCGGCAGTCATCCATCAACCAACCACACTCTCAATCCAAACCCAAAAGAGGGAATCTCTCAATGTCCGACGTCACCAAGTCGACCAACCCCTTCCGCAAGTTCCTGATCATCGCCGTCATCGTCGACCTGATCTGGGCTTTCCTGATCGCCACCTTCGGCGCTACCATCCTGAGCCAGATCGGCCTCATGGGCGGAGCGGACGCCGGTGCCACCACCACGATCTCGGTCGTCGGCTGGATCATCGCGTTCATCGTCGCCTTCATCCAGGGCGCCATCTTCATCGGCGTGGTGAGCTTCATCGTCGCCATCTTCAAGCGGCTCTTCTCCAACAGCGGCGGCTTCTGAAGAAGACGGGACCGACTTACCGGCCACTTGAGTGGTGATTCAGTGATTTAGTGGTTCAGTGATTAAGACCAGGGGGTAGCAAACTTAGCTATCTCCTGGTTTTCAGTTAACTCTATTTTTACGATATCGTATAGTTATTTAATCTCAAAAAAAGGAATCCCTGGTAGAAAACCAGGGACTCCGAAGAAACAACCGTCAGCCTATCGAATGAGAGAGACTTAGAACGGCGAGTAGGGATAATAGACCGGCGCCTGGGTCTTGAGTCGCTCGGGAATGCTCAGGCATTCAAACTCTTTGCGAACGACCAGCTCAGGATCGATGTCGACCTTATCACCAACCTTGTAGGACACCGCGGGAAGTGTGGCGCCACCAGAACCGTATCCGGTCTGATTGCCTTTCTCTTCAACTGCGGTGACAACGCCCTGGTCATCCAGAGTATAGATGTACTTCAGGCTTTTGTTGGTTGGAACGGTGACACGAAGAGGCGTCTTACCGTCACTGGCGAATTCAATGACGCGCTTGACCTTCTTCTGGTAGCGACCAGGACCCCACATGTGATACTCGGTCACCTCGGTAAAGTTGTAGGTGCCGTCACAGTAGGACGTCTTGTCGCCGACCAACTTCAGGTCTTGCTCGTAGAGAATCTTGTCAGCTTCGGAAATGCCCTGAACCTCCATGCGGTCGTCGTAGTAGTTGACCACATATTGGAGAACACCTTTTTCATCGAAGTACTCGAATTCGAGTTTCCAGGTGTACTTCTCGAACTTGGCCTTCAACGTGGTGCCGTCAGCCTGAAAGTAGCGACCCTTCTGAACGGTACCGACATTCTCCACGATGGAGAAGACGCTGCCGTCCTCACGGAAGCTGGTGGTGGTCAGATAACCATCATCTTTTTCAGTCTTATACTCGATGGAACCATCTTCGCGGTAGGCGACTTCGGAGAAAAGATACTCGCGTTGGTCGAACACGCGCACCTTCTCCACCGACTTTCCATCAGCGCCGAAGTAGACGGTCTTATACATTCCGTCCGGCAGACGGGCTCCATGACGTTCCACGGTGCCATCTTCCCGATAAATCAGATGAGTCTTCAGGCTGTGGCCGTCATCGGCGAAATAGGTCTCACCTTTGAGACGACGCTTCTCCTCATCGGGATTGTCTTCCGGGTAAAAATCAAGAACTTTCGCCACTGCTTTTCCGTCAGGGCGATAAAACACGTAACTGGTTACGCCATTCGTATAGTCGATCTCGGCGATTACCCTCGTACCATCGTCCTTTCGATATTCGATGTGGGACGACTCCTTGTCGCTTTCCGGATTGACCACAACACGGTGGTTGAGTTTTTCCGGGAAGTCCACGGACATGGTCCTGTGATCGGACCAGCTGGAGACGACAAGGACAAGGGCAGCGACGAGAATCGTAAGAATGACACCAGGAATGAGATATGCCTTCATGGTTCTATTCCTCGTGTGTTGAAACTGCTTCCTGCTACTTGCTGGAAGCGCAGCTGCAATAAATGTCTAAATGAGAGTTAGATGAACGGGGGCAGCCGATCCTGGCTTTCACAAGTCCAGGACTTGGCTGACCCCTCATCAAAACTACTCCTCGGAAGAGTCATCCCTGTCACAGGGAGTATCGTCCGAAGCAGCCTCTGCCTCTAGAAGCTTATTGAACTCCTCGCGCAGGGTGCAGATCATCTCCAGGGCGTTTTCATTCACCGTCTGAGCCGCTCGCCGGGGGGTGACGCCGCGGCGTACCAATCCCCAGTATGCAAGCGTGGCCGCAGCGGCGACATAGGTGGCATAGTAGTCACCTTCACCCTGGGGGATGTCCGACTTGCCTGCCATCAGATTTTCGACCAGGAGGTCGACCTTCTTCTGGCGATGCTCATTCCAATCGATAAGCTCCGAGGTGGACAGTCCATCCAGGGTCTCGAGCTTGGCCCGAATCAGAGTGCGAGCGATGACCGGAGCCACAGCCGCGATGTCGGCGAAGGGAATGCGAATCCGCGTCCTGATCTCAGGGTCGTCACTGTTCCAAACCACATGTTCGGGAATGGGAGTTCCGACAGCCTGGTCAGCAAGAGCCCGGCAGTACTGCGCCTGGTCGGGGTAGCCGATCTCGTCGAGGGCGGCAGCCACGATGTAAGCACGGATATAGTCGGGCGGGTGCGGGTAGAACTGCACCGTCCGCTGGTTGGGAGACACATCCGGCAGGCTGAAGAATGAGCCGGTACGCAGAAGGCGGTTCGTGTTGAAAACACTGTCACCCTTGGAGTTGAACGCAGAGAAGCTGGTGATCATGTTGATGGCATAAGCCAGCCCGCTGAGAAGTACACCGCCGGAGATGTCGGCATCGATCTCGCCGATGGTATCTGCGGCAAACTTGATCAGCAAGTCCTTG
>JAUIJG010000288.1 GCA_030431355.1 bacterium | reverse complement strand
GAGTCCCTTGCCGGCGGTGATTTTTCAGCCCGGGTGGAACAGGAGAGAGATGATGAGCTGGGAGAGCTGACCAGAAACTTCAATCAACTTGCTTTATCTTTGAGCAAACTTGAGCAATCGAGAATGCAATGGATGACTGATACCTCCCATGAACTGAGAACCCCCATAGCTATTTTGCGAGCCCAGATAGAAGCTTTTCAAGACGGTGTTCGCAAGGTCAGCCCCAAGACTCTTTCAGTTTTGCATGGAGAGATAATGGCCTTGAATAGATTGGTCGATCAGCTCTACGACCTTTCCCGGGCCGACATGGGTAGGTTGTCCTGCCGATTCAGCAGTTATGATCCAACCGGACTGATTCTAGAGAGTCTTGAGTCCTTTGAAGGACGTTACGAAGAGAAGGGAGTGGCGTTAGAGGCTGAGATAGAGACCGAATCTGTCGTTCAAGTACGTTGCGATGCCGATCTTCTCAAGCAGTTGTTTACCAACTTGTTGGAAAATTCCCTGCGATACCCAGGTGGCAAACTTGTGGTTTCGGCACTGGTATCAGAGAAGACACTGGTAATTCGGTTTGATGATACCGAGCCAGGTGTACCGGATGAATTGTGTGGGAGATTATTTGAGCGGTTCTATCGGGTTGACTCTTCCCGAAGCCGTCAACTGGGGGGCTCCGGTCTCGGGCTCTCTATTTGCAAGCATATTGTGGAGAGCCATAGCGGAGAGATAGATGCCTCTTTGTCCCCTATCGGGGGCTTGAGGATAGAAATAAGGTTACCTTTGGAAGGGAGAGGTGAGTGAACATGCCAGAATCTGAAAGTCAATCAAAACCCAGGGTCCTGGTGGTGGAGGATGAACAGAAAATCGCATCGGTATTAATAGACTATCTCCGACAGTCAGGCTTTGATACCACATTTCAAGATTCCGGTGCGGGCGTGGTCGATCTGATCAGACAGAGTCCGCCTGATCTTGTAATCCTTGATCTGATGCTTCCCGGTATGGATGGTCTGAGCATCTGCCGCGAGGTGAGGAAATTTTCCGAGGTTCCTATCATAATGGTCACGGCCCGGGTTGATGAGCTTGACAGACTATTGGGCCTGGAGATGGGCGCCGACGATTACATTTGCAAACCCTTCAGTCCCCGAGAAGTGGTCGCCAGGGTAAAAGCCGTACTGCGGCGACATTTTCTCGAACCAAGCTCCAGGCGCACCGGGGAGAGTTCTCCTATTTCCGTGTTGGAGGAGGAAGGCAGAGCCCTGGTGAACGGTGAAAAATTAGAGTTGACCCCCACTGAATTTAAGCTACTTAAAAAACTTGTTTCGGCACCAGGGAGAGTTTATTCCCGAACCCTTTTACATGAACTGTGCACCAGTCCTGAGCAGAATAGTGTGGACAGGACCATAGATAGCCATATTAAGAACATTCGCAAAAAGATCTCCCAGCATCTGCCCGACCGGGAAGTTATTCATTCTGTCTACGGAGTGGGATATCGCTTCGAGCTTTAAAGGCTCTCTGCTCTCAACCTTAACCAGAACATGTTTTGGTTGTGGTAACTTCTTCCTGTTGCCCGAAGGAGTCTTTGCAATACATGAATACGATAGCGCTTAAAACAGCCTTCCTTGTCCTGGCTCTAGCTCTCAGTTGCGCATCCGCCATTGCCAAGACTAAAGATGTCAGTCTGGTTTTGCAACTAACTGTGGACCAGCTTCGCGGTGACTTGCCGCTGCGTTTTGAAAAGCGTTTTGGCAAAGGCGGATTCAGGAGATTCTTAGACGAAGGCGCTTACTATACCAATGCCCATTATATCCACGCGGATACGGAGACAGCGCCGGGGCATGCCACCCTGGCCACCGGGGGAGCACCTGCTCAGCATGGTATCACCAATAGTGAGTGGTGGGATTACAAACTGGGTAAAACGGTCTATGCCGTTGAGGATGGTAGATATCCTATTCTGGATAAGGATGCGGTCAGCACATCCGACACCAGCTCCCTGGAAAAAGGACGCTCACCAGAAAATCTTTTATCCACAACAATTGGAGATGAGATTGTACTCGCCTCCGGAGGCAAGGCCCTTGCAATTGCTATTTCCGGCAAAGATAGGGCTGCCATTCTGCCCGGCGGAAAATGCGGGCAAGCATATTGGCTATCGAGGGGGCTGTTTATCAATAGCACCTTCTACAACAAGCAGCTTCCCGACTGGGTTCGAGAGTGGAATGAGTCAGGTCATGCTGATGCTTACAAAGCCAGGTCATGGACTCTGCTTCAGGATAGAGGTCTCTACGAGAGACTCGATATTGATAAAAGATCATATGAAGGCTTCTACAAACATCTCGGTGGAACCCTGCCCAAAAAATATGCCGCCGCGACAGATCTTGATTTTTATAATGGACTATTGCGCAGCCCGGTGGGTGATGAACTGGTGCTCTCCTTTGCTCGCCAAGCGATAAAGAGTCTCGCTCTTGGTAAACGGGGGGTGACCGACTATCTGTCGGTGAGCTTCTCCTCCACGGACTATGTCGGCCATCTCTGGGGGGTTGGAAGCCTGGAAGCGGAAGATAATCTTATGCGAGTCGATAGGAATCTTGCTTCGCTTCTCGATTATGTTGATCGTGAACTCGGTCTCAATAAAGTGCTTGTGGTGCTCTCCGCAGATCACGGTGTCTCCGAGATTGCTGAGTCTTTACTTGAGCGGGGAATACCTGCAGGAAGAATTCCCACCAGGGAGTTCAAAAAGTTCGTGAACCGGAGACTGAGCGATAAGTACAAAGTCAAAGGCAGCCTTCTCAAGTCTGTTACCTATCCTTATATATACCTTGATGTGGACGCAATCAAAGCAGAAGGTCTGTCGCTGGAGGAGGTGGAAGACGAGTGCGCCGGAGCCGCCATGGAATATCCTGGAATTCTCTATGCGGTGGGTCGCTCCCGAATTCTAAAGGGCGAGATTTTGAACAATAGACCGTACACCTCCAGAATCGTGAATAACTTTCATCCTCGACGCTCAGGCCATGTCCACGTGGTAACTGATCAATACTATATGTTCGGGAAGCATAAAACCACCGAGCCCGGTGAGCATGGATCTGTCTGGAGCTACGATACCTATGTCCCGGTAGCATTCCTCGGCGCAAGGGTAGAGAATGGCAGATTCTCTAGGCCCATCGGTCCCCAGGACATAGCTCCCACCCTGGCCAATTATCTGGGTATAAAGCCGCCTTCCGGCTCCATAGGCTCGATTCTCAGGGAAATCGTCGGGGATAAAACGAAAGCCAAATAAGCTAACTGAAATTAATTTGGTCAATTAATCAAAAAAATTGAACTTTTTCTCTCCGGTTTCCGTTTACTGATTTACGGACAAGGGAGAAGGATTATGATTAAATTTCGAGCTATCACTGCTCTATTCGCGCTCAGCGCAGTTTTTGCTACATATGTAATTGTTCCAATGGAAGCGGAAGCCCGCGGTGGACGTGGCGGCGGTCGCTGTGCTCGAGGTGGTGGTCATGCCGCTAGAGCTGCTGCAGGCGCCGGAGCGAGATCCAGAACAGGTGGATTTGCCTCCCGGGGCAATTTCAGAGCTGGTCGATTCGGCGGACAGAATAGCCATAGCAACTACGCCACATCAGGCCAGGGTGGAGCCGCCGCTGCCAGGAACTTTGGCAATTTCAGCAACTTTAGAAATAGGTTCAACGGAAATGGAAATCCTGCAAGCGGATTCAATTCGCAGGGAGCGAATTCTTTTCGTAACCAGGGCCAATGGAAACGTAATGGAGAAGGCTTCAGCCGTAATCTAGATCGCAGTGGTAGCAACAGAAGAGGCGGTGACTATTCCCGCCAGGGGTCTGCCACCGCTAGCCGAGATAGTGGATATGCCAAGAACTTTCAGTCCACAGCCCATACTGCCCGGGGAGGCGAGTACAATCGCAACAAGAGTGTATCCGCCAATAGGGCAAATGGCTATTCTAAGCAGGTTGACAGCTCCGGAAAGACAGCCCGGGGTGGTGAGTTCGATCGCTCTAAAAATGTAACCGCAAGCAAAGAGAATGGTTTCTCCAAACAAGTAGATACTTCCGGTACCACCGCACGAGGTGGCGAGTATGACCGCAGCAAATCTGTCTCCTACAGCAAAGAGTCAGGTCTGACCAAAGAGATTACAACCACCGGAACGACAGCTAAGGGTGGAGAGTACACCAGAACCAAAGAGGTGACTGCCGGAGCCGGAAACGGATACAGCAAGAATGTTGAGACATCCGGTACCACTGCCCGCGGCGGAGAGTACACCAGAACCAAAGAGGTGACTGCCGGAGCCGGAAACGGATACAACAAGAATGTTGAAGCCTGGGGCACCACTGCCCGCGGCGGAGAGTACAACCGCAACAAAGAGGTGACTGCCGGAGCCGGAAACGGATACAGCAAGAATGTGAGCGCTGAAGGAGTAACGGCCGCAGGGCAAGAATACGCCCACGAGCGTTCCAGAAGTTTCCCGCGATCAGATTCCGACCAGGACCAGTCAGGTGCAGAACTGGCAGCGGAGGAGAGTAGCTCCATCTAGTTGTTGATGAGCAAACTGTTCATCATCCGTTCACATATCGGTGGTTTCATGTAAATGGAGACCAGAAGGCGGGGCATCGGTCGTAAGACAGTTGCCCTTCTTCACTATCTCATCAAGGAGGTTTTTCATGCTCTTTATCGAAACCCAATTGGACGATAACAAGATTTTGTTGAATGTCGATTCCATCGGATACCTGGAACCTCATAGGAAAGACACAGGGAAGACTATTGTTTATTTCAAAGGGCAGGTAGGTAACGTCAATTATGCGACCGTGAGTGAGTCCTACGATAACCTCCTGAAAAAAATCCATGATCCCTGCAGGACTCCCCAGCCGGTGGGCTAGTCCGAGTCTCTCACTGCGGAGCTAGAATCCTGGTAAAATCATGCGGTCACGAACCGGTGGGAATTTAATGATGGACGAACCTGAAAAAGTGCTGGATAGAGTAGACCATATCGCTCTTGAAGTGAAGGACATCGACGCCACGGTTCGCTGGTATAAAGAGAGATTCAACTGTTCGGTTAGTTATCAGGATGACACCTGGGCTATGCTTGAGTTTGGCAACATAAACATAGCCTTTGTTATCGCCCGAGAACATCCTCCCCACGTGGGCATCGAGAGGGAGGATGCTTCTTCATTCGGCAAGTTGAAAAAACATCGGGACGGAAGTGAGTCCTGTTATCTCGCTGACCCGGGCGGCAACACCCTGGAAGTTCTCAAGCCTTACGTGATTTCAAGTTCTTCTTCACCTAAAGCGACCTCCAAATGACGCAGGTCCTGGTATTTTAAGGTGGTGCAAGGAAGAGTAGCCATCATAGGCTCAGGTATGGCCGGGCTCAACTGTGCTCGGTTGTTGCACGAAGCCGGTTTCTCGGTAACTCTCTTTGATAAAGGACGATTTCCAACCGGACGGTTGGCTTCAAGAACCAGAGATGAAGATCAATTCGACTATGGTGCCCAATATTTCACCGTAGAGAGTGATTCCTTCAGGGCTTTTATAGAGCCTCTTATTAAGTCTGGATCGATTGCCGAGTGGAAAGGGAATTTCGGCACCATAAATAATACTATCGATAAAAAGGCTGTTAAGAGAAAGGTGAGTCCTCGCCTCCGATTTGTTGGAGTGCCGTCCATGAACAGCCTCTATCAATGTTTTGAACAGGATGAAATCAGCTTATTTACCCGTCATAGGGTGGAGCGAATCGAGCGAAATCAGTATCAGTCCTGGAGTCTTGTCGGAAGAGATTTAACTGGTGAGAGTGGCAAGTCTTTTAGAGAGACCGGTTTCGAATTTCTCATTTTAAACATGCCCCCGCTTCAGGCGCAGATGCTTTTCCCCGACTATGATCTGTCCGGGATTAAGATGGAGCCATGCTTCGCTTTGTTAGTTGGCTTTGACGAAAGGCTCAATGTAAATCTGGACGGCATCTTTTTCGAAGATGAGTTACTTAGCTGGGCGGCCAGGGATTCTAGTAAGCCAGGCAGACCTGCCGGTGAAAGGTGGGTGATTCATTCTTCTTCAAAGTGGTCTTCGATTCATATGGAAGAAGATTTAGATATAATCGCAGATCAATTGCTGGCTAGATTTGCCATGTTGGTAGACGAGAATTCTTCTTTGCCCGAAATAAAGTTCCGAAAGTGTCATCGCTGGCGGTACGCAAGACCATACGCGGAGAGCGATCTGGGCTCAATTTTTCTTGCCGAGGAAGGTCTTGGATTTTGTGGGGATTGGTGCCTGGCACCCAGGGTCGAAGGGGCTTTTTTAAGCGGTGAATCGCTAGCAAAGAGAGTGATTGCCGAAGCAGGAGCAGATTGTGAAAGAAGCTGATGTGGTTGTTATTGGCGGCGGTCCCGCTGGTATCAACTGCGCCCTTGAATGTATTGAAAGTAAACTGGACGTTCTTGTTCTTGAAAGAGAGAAGAAACTGGGCGGACAGGTCCGTACAATTCCTAGCAGGATTCGTAATCTTGCTACCCAGGAATACACATGCGGAGAAGAGCTGGCCGATGGAATGGAACAGTTTGCCGCAGAAATTTTGCATGATAGAGTTTTAAAAGGGGTTTCGGTGGAATCTGTCGACCTCTCCACTCTTACTCTGGAGACGGATACCGGTTTGTTTCGCGGCAGGACCCTGGTACTCGCCACCGGTTATAGAGTAAGAAGACTAGCTCTTGATGGCGATGACAGGCTGGGAGAACATGTACTCTACCGCAGCGGTCCGCATTTAGAGGCACTTTCCGGTAAGCCGGTTCTGGTTGTCGGCGGCGGAGATTCCGCAGTTCTTTCCGCCCTGGATCTGGTGAAGAAGTCCTCTTCAGTCCACCTTTCTATTCGATCCTCCGAATATAAAGCTCGACCGGATCTGGTTGAGCTAGTAGAGAAAAATGCGAAGATCAATGTTATAAAAAACTCCCTGCCCCTGGCTCTGGAAGGGGATGAACGGCTGCG
>JAUIJG010000287.1 GCA_030431355.1 bacterium | reverse complement strand
TATGCAGATATTGGTACTAGATGAGATGGCTACCAGCAAGAAAGTATTCTTGAGCTACCTCGATCCGAGAATTCCTTCTCTTCCGAGCGAAACTGAGCAGGGATGCTACTTTTTACCCAGGAAGAACTTGTTCAACTTACTGGGATTCAGCAAGGAAATCTAAGCTACCGCCTGACCCGTAGTTACTCATAAAAAACACAATGTGCTTCAGGAACACTCTGAAGCACACTGCACCTTTAACCACCATCGCAGTCCCTTCTCCGCGCGGTCATACCTGGGCGGGAGGAGATCACCTTCCGGAGAAGCTATGCGATTTCTTTGCCTAATCTGCTCAAGTGAGGCAATGATGATAAGTTAATCGCTATGGGTGACTTTAATGTGACGTTGAAAAATCCGAACATTAAATCGAGAACGAAGAGCTTCCGTCACCCCCCTCTAGGGATCAATAAATTCGAGAACCACATCGAATAGTTCAATATTAAGCTCCTGTCTATCCGCCAGAAAAATTTTGATGCCTGGATAGAAGGCAGAGAAAACCACTCCACCCAAAAACACAATCAAAACAATAGCAGCATAGGTATCGGTGACTACCACCTGAAGCGGCCCCATTGGCAGAACTAACATCTATCATAGTGGCGCAAGAGCCTGTAAACTGGCCCCATAACGATTCCTTCAACTTCTCCCAGTTTCTATATCAAAAGTACAGGCACATCTACCGACTGACCTAATTACCAGGGCGGTCCCAGAAGATCTATCTCGCCCCCATCGGGTGCTTCAGCACATACCGGCAAGACCATACTGTGATTGAAGGTGAATAGAACACGTTTTCCTCGCTGGGTCACGTAGACATCTCCATCAAATCTCTTCCAGCCAAGCCTTCCATACAGACGCAACAGCGCTTCGGCGCAGACAAGAAAGCCGAAGTCCACACTTTCATCTCTGAACATATCGACGGCTGCATCTATCCCAGCAGCAGCCAAGCCCTGTCGCCTTGCGTCAGGATGTGTCATGACACTGCCGATGCCACCAATTTTCACGTTCGCCCCGTTGGCTTTTCCCTGACGCAGCACCGCTCCGACATGGGACAATGCTTTGCCGCTTTCATCACAACAAAGAGCGCTAAACTCAGCCGGGGTCCATTGCAAAGACTTGCCGTCCCAATCTTCATCAGGTGGGTAGACAACCCGGGAGAGGGCAGAACGCGCTGCTTTTAGTGCTGAGTCGAGATCATCTCCTCGCGCAAAAGTCAGGGCAATGCCATCTTTCAGTTTTGCTCTCTCGGACATAGAATCACCAGGTCAAATAATCGAAAACCGGGTAGCGCCGGAATACTTTCGGAGCATTTTAGCAGGGTCTAGAATCTTCGGCCGAAGGGTATGCATTTATGAGGAGGAGCTAAATTCTGTGACTATATCCGAGACCAAAACAAAGACTTACGAAGATACCCTGACGGAATGGGCAAGCATTGAAGCCTCCACCGAGCCCGCAGATCGGCCCAGGGCGGAAGCTACCATCAAAAAAATGTATCAGCTTAACGGACTGCCGGAGCCAGTAATAGTCTGGTGCCAGTCTCCGGTTGAGCTTGCGTTTTCCCGCTGGGCAACCATAGTTGTTGCCAGCGCTGGGGATCAAAAGGATATGATGTCCCAGAGCATGATCGACGAGTACAAGCTTGCCGGAGGGCAACAGAGGCTCTGGTTCAGAGATCGACCTCTCATGGCAGCGGAGAAAGCTGCCATCAGTACCTTTGGCGGCAAATACATTTTGCAGATGCTGAACAAACGACTGGACAATAACTGGGGAGCCAGTTTTTACAGCGCTATTAGATATCCGCAGAATAGCCACTGGGAGCCCGTCGCAGGAACAGCCACAGAGAGCGCCGACGAACAGAACCGCGACAATATTCGCTCTCCCCTGGTGAATGATGTAGCCGGTCCGCTCGGTCAAGCAGTGATTATTGCCTTGCGCAAGAAAGAGAACTACATACGCCTCTTTAACAACGCCTTCGATAACCTTGAGAAAGCCATGGAAACTCCTATTGACAGTAGCTCCAGAGCGCAGGTTTTGCAGAATTTCACCAAGACGTCCCCCACTCAGGTTTACATGAGCACGATGAACAACAGCCTGTACGGGAATTTCGACGCACGAAGACTGGCACTGCTACATTATTTATCCACAGAGCGAAGGGACATATACGACCCCTACAACTCTCATTTTAAACTGGAGCCCCTGTTTGAGCTCGCTCGCTATTGCAGTCCGGTATTGCCGCACAAACACATTTGCTGGGCAACGGAGCGACCGGCCAAGCTAGTTTACGACAACATCTGCGTACCCCATAGCGCCGACTCACCAGCTATCGTCTATCCCGACGGGTTGGAGATATGGTGTTTTCGAGGTCTGGCAGTAGAAAGAGAACTGCTAGACAAAGCCGGTGAGATTACCGTCGAGCAAATCGACAGCGAAAAGAACATTATCCTCCGCAGAGTCTTGATAGAACTATTCGGAGAGGAGAGATTTATCCTGGAAGGCGGAGCCGAAATCACCGACCATGACGAACGCTACGGAACTCTATATGTCAGAGAAGTGCCGAATGACGACCCTGTAGTCATGGTCAAAGTCCGCAACACAACGCCGGAGCCGGATGGTGAGCACAAACACTACTTCCTCCATGTGCCACCACATATAAAGTCAGCAAAAGAGGCAGTCGCCTGGACATTCCAGATGGAAGAGTCCGAATACGAACCCACAGAGGAAGCATAACTCTCCTGGGCTGAAGTCTAACAGGGGCAGACATGCCTTTGCCTTGTACATGAAAAATTTAGCGCTCTATACGCAGAACAGAATCTTCTGTCTTTAATTCCTTTGGAATATGAAAAGTAGCAGCGGCTCAACTGATAAGCTGACTTGACCTTTAGGATACATTGTATATACAATAGGGATACAAATGAATTTTCTGATTAGCGGAGAAACGTCTAGAAAACTCAAAACAAAGCATGGTGTTTCAGAAGCTGAAGTCCTCGAATGTTTTTGCAACAGAACTGGACCTTTTTTGGAAGACACACGTGAAAGGAATCGAACCATTCCGCCGACAAAGTGGTTCATTGCCACCACTGATTCCGGGCGACTTTTAAAAGTGGTATTTATCTTCTATCGAATTGAAAAAGAGATAGTAATCAAAACAGCATTTGAACCTAACCAGATCGAGATTGAGTTGTACAGAGCGAGGAAGATCAGTGGGAACGAAAAACAAGAAGAGAAGCCAGGCGAAAACTAAAACAGATAGGTGGGAGAGCCGAGAGCTTGGAACCAGCAATGACAGTGTTCATGTGGTAAGTGAGCAATTGTCGCAGGAAATAGACCAGGCTCTCGAACTGCAGCTTATCTCTATTCGGTTACAAAAGAAGCTGATTGAAGACTTGAAGAACATAGCAATTGAAGAAGGAATTGGCTATCAGCCTCTGATCAGACAAGCTCTCACTCGCTTTGTCCGTGAGCACAAACATTCAGAATCCAAATAGGTTTCCGACAATCCCTTCGATAGAAGTAAAACAGCAAGAGAACCAATCTGACTCTTAGATCTGATTATTCAAAGTATCAAAACATGAAACGGCGCGAAGGCATAAACACCATCGGCAGTATCTTTTGCCAAATCCGAACAAAAACGGGCAGCTACTTTGATATCAAGCTACGCTACCAACGCTAAGTCCATTCAATATCACAAAGTTCAACTGCACTAAAAAGAGATCCACAGCATTGGTTTAAACGCGAGTAATTTGAGAATAGAACCAGTAAATACTTATGATTTCAGTACAACTCGTTCTATTCGAATTTCAAGAGAAGAAAGTAGTCCAAACCCACTGACCGCGACATATCAAAAACTTCGCCACTGCCGATAATGGCATCCGAAGTGCCGTACTCGGTCGAATCACAGCCTCAGACAGCCAGTTTTCCATGCGCACCTCGCTCGACTTCCTTGCGAAACCAACAGCGCATAGTTTCAACACGACTCCAAAGAAAAGCGCATAATGCGCAGGAGAAATTTCCTTGATGACACAACCGAACCTGCCCCAGAAGATCCTCATCGGCTTCGGGGGTTTTGCCGTTGCCTTGCTCCTGATCACTTTGATCTTGACCCGCGGCGGCACTCCCCGACCAACTCCACAACCAAAGCCGAGTCCGGATACGGAACTTGGCACCGGCAAGGTCGAAGTCACCTACGGCACAGACTCCGACGACTTCGTCTACAAACAGACTTCCCACTACGAGGACGGCACTGTCCACGTGGTGAAGACGGTTTACCACAACCGCAAGATGCCCTGGATCTCACCGAAGGGCAACTATGTTCTCTACAAGTACAATCGCCCCGACGGCACCCTGGAGAGAGAACGCCTGGTCATGCCGATGACCATGCTTGGCGCCAGCGTCTACACCCGGGAGATCGAAAGACTCTACGATGAGTCCGGACAAGAACCGATTGAAGAACGCTACATCCGCGAAGATGGAACCCTCGGTGTTCTGGTGGATGGAATCAACAAAACCTTCACCACCTACCGCGCTGACGGCAAAACGCTCCGCTCCATTCAGCATCGAGTGAATGGCGAACTATTCGAGACCTACTACCGCTTGGACGGCCAAACAGTATGGTGGGAGTTTAACTACTCAACTCGCCGCTGCACCATCCACTTCGACCGCCAGGGCAACCCCTACGAGGTCGAGTACAGCCACAAATCCCTTCTTCAGGGCAATGGCTACTCCATGGGTCCGAAAAGCGCGCCCATTCCTCTGTGCGACAACGCCTACGAACGGGAGGATGGCACTCTCGCTTACAAACAAACCTGGACCGTGTGTTGGGACCACAACCTCGACACTACGCGAGAGATTCTCACCGGGCTTGAAGTCTATGCCGAGGATGGCAGCCTGGCTACGCGGGTCACCTTGCAAGCCGACGCAGACAGCCCCCGGTTTATCGAGAAGGTGGAAGAATTCAACCCGGACGGCAGCAGTCTGGTCCGCCTTTACCAGGGAGCGGAAAGCCGCCTCTCGGAAGAGACTTTCGACGCCGACGGCAACTCCACCGGCAAACAGATTTTCCCGTCCAGCGACAGCTACCAGGAATCTATTGACCCCAGATTTTTCCAGGGCTTCAGCCGGGACTTCACCGGACTCAATGACGACGACAGCCACGACATCTAGGCGGCTGAAGTCAGTTATCGCCTTTCAGGCGAAACTCACAAGAGTTTCGCCTATTCTCCTTCAGAGAAATATTCAGCGTAAAAAGTCGTAGGTGGTTGAAGTCATGGACTTTGACTGCCTGGAAAAATTGATGAGTGCAAACCACGCCTGGCCCGAGGGCAGCGTGCTCATTAATCACAATCTCGGGTCACCCAATGGAACAAAAATAATGGAAACCCCCATCGACACCCGTCAGCTCACCTTCATCGAATGTCCGGACCAGGACGACTTCCTCCTTCACTACCGTGACCTGGAGGAGATCCACCGCAAAGCGCGAGAAGCTGTCGCCGACACGAATCAGAAACGCAGTGAGTATGAGACCAGCCTCCGGGCAAAGGAAGCGACTCACAGCGGGCTGCAACAGATTGAATTCAACCGTGCCACCAAACGAGCAGCCTATGTTTCCGCGGCGCTCAACCAGTGGTTCTTGCGCAAGCCCCTCTGGAAGGCGATGCAAAAGCTGCTGGAGACTCTTCAGCGATTCAACGCCCTCACGGCCCAGGGATCCTATCGCAAGGAATGGGCATGGCTCATGGCCGCCTCCAACAATATTGTCCTGGCGGAGAATCTTCTGAAAGAAGCGATGAAGACGTTCTCGCGCTTCTCCGACTGCTCCGATGACGACAACGGATTCTTCGAAGGGATTCTTGCCGACTGTCGCAAGGCTAGCGCGCTTCCCCGGATGCCCCTTCTGCCGCCGTCGCCCCCGGACGACAATGGCTTGACGATGCCGGAAAAAGCCAAGCTCTTCCTGCGCTGCGTCAACGCCGTCAACGGAGCCTCCAACACCGACCAGGTACAGTATGTGGCTGTGGTTGATGTCGGCGACATTGGCAGCCAGGTGATTGAAGAAGTAGCTGGCTATTTCAAGACCCTGAACTATGCCACCGAATACTCCGGCGGCAACGAGCTGCGCATCACGCGCAAATCCAGCAGGTAAGCCCCGGGCTGAGAGATTACCCTGGCGCATAAGTGAGTAAGCAAGTAAGTAAGCCCCAGGCAGAAAGAGTGCCTTGGCGCATAAGTGAGTAAGTAATCCCCGGGCTGAGAGAGTTCCCTGGCGCATAAGTGAGTAAGTAATCCCCGGGCTGAGAGAGTTCCCTGGCGCTTAAGTAAGTAAGCCCCAGGCAGAGAGAGAGTTCCCTGGCTTATGAATATGCCGGGATTTATTTGAACGCTTTACGCATCGGCTCCTTCCGGGGCTGATGTTTTCTCTCTGCTTCTATTACATACTATAGTATTATCCAAGGGAACTCAAAGCCATGCTTGTTTGCGCTGTTTATGCCACTTTGGCATACAAATCCACCTATTCCTATGCCAATCTGGCATATTCCTCCCCGACCACCGCGCTTTATGCCACTTTGGCATACAGATCCACCTTTTCCTATGCCAATCTGGCATATTCCTCCCCAACCACCGCGCTCTATGCCACTTTGGCATACAAATCCACCTTTTCCTATGCCAATCTGGCATATTCCTCCCAGGCCACCGCGCTCTATGCCACTTTGGCATACAAATCCGCCTTTTCCTATGCCAATCTGGCATATTCCTCCCCAACCACCGAGCTTTATGCCACTTTGGCATACAGATCCGCCTTTTCCTATGCCAATCTGGCATATTCCTCCCCGACCACCGCGCTTTATGCCACTTTGGCATACAAATCCGCCTTTTCCTATGCCAATCTGGCATATTCCTCCCAGACCACCGAGCTTTATGCCACTTTGGCATACAAATCCACCTTTTCCTATGCCAATCTGGCATAT
>JAUIJG010000286.1 GCA_030431355.1 bacterium | reverse complement strand
ATTGAAAGGCAAGCTCCGCAACGAGAAGGGCTGTCCTTATCCCAGCAGTCTGTTAATCACTCTTAACGGAAAACAGTTTCATATGGCATTACCTCGTACTCCCTATGCTCTGGCTGTTTCGGATGGCTGGAAGGATTTTGAAATCGCCGACACCGTTCCCTGCTCCGCTGTCCCAGGAGGATTGAAGTCGGTATCGGTGGCTCTATTTCCGGCCCCCTGGGAGATGGTCTCTATTTACGGTGTCGGCAAGAAAGCTGGAAATACTTCTTTTCGGGATATGTCCCTTGAGATTGCTCCCGGCGAAGCGCCATTGATTTCTCGCTTTCAAGGTCTATACATTCGTTAGGAGCCTGTCTTTTACAATCGATAAGCCGCGTGGTTGAACTTTGAGGCATCACTAATGCTAAACCAGTCTAATGCTATCAAAGGTTGCAAGTAGTATTGTAGGACCGTTACCAGGCCTTTTTGTTTAAGGAAAAGTGTCGTGATCGATCAAAGTGCTCTTGGCGTTTCAAGGGATATTTCCCTTAGCCCCAAGCCATTGGTTCCGGCAAACCAAGATAAAGTACAGAGATATCCGTACGAGAACATCAGCAACCTGGAAGACGAGCACTTCTGGTTCGTTGTTAGAAACGAGCGAATATGTAGTCTGATTCAGGATACCCTTCCAGGCTATGAAAATGCTGAGTTTCTCGAAATTGGATCGGGAACAGGGAATGTTCTCAATTATTTGTATCGCAACGGATTGCGAAATCTGACAGGATATGACGTAGAAGAGATTGGCCTTGAGATAGCGAGCAAGTCATTTCCAAACATAAAGTTTGAATATAACGATCTTTTAGACCCCACAACCAAAAGCCGGAAGTTCGATGCCATAGGAATGTTTGACTGTCTGGAGCATTTCTCCGATGAAGGTGAACCGCTCTCCAACGTCAAAGCTCTTCTGAGACCTGGCGGTCAGCTTTATCTTACGGTCCCAGCCCATGACTTTTTGTGGTCCAAGATAGATGAGTGGTTCGGACATTACCGGAGATACACAAAATCTTCTCTAGGGAAGGCTCTTTCCGAAAATGGTTTCACCAACATTCGTCAGGCTTATTTTATGGCTCCTCTAGTGCCCCTGGCGATTCTTCGTCGGAAGCTTAAAACATATCCGGAGCTCAAATCAGAAGTAGAGATTCAAGCACTATTAGATGAAGAGACGAGCTTGCCTCCCGCGATTATAAACAAGACTATGCTTTCTCTAACCAGACTTGAACATCGATGGATGGGAATGAGAGATTTGAATTTTGGTGGCTCTATTCTATGTGTGGCTAGCTACGAAGGATGAACGGGCAAATCTTTCAAGCCTTCTAATATTTAGGTCTTTGGGATTTGAATTATATGGTGCCTGAGAACAAGATCCGGTCCGGTGAGATTGAGCGAAATTCCAGTGATCGACCTGAATCCTGGAAGTTTCACAGCCTTTCAAAAAGGGACTGCGCTATCGCCCTGGGCTTTGGTCTATTGTTTTTTTTCATACACTTACTATGGTTTAGGTATGATCATCATATTCGTTCTATGGACGAAGCCGGCCATATCATTTGTGGGCTAGCCTACAAAGATCTCCTCTTGCGGGGGAGTATTCTTAAAGCAAACTGGTGGTCAGAATTTTTGACGATCAATCGTTTTTACCCGCCGACTGTTTACATAGAAACAGGGTTCCTTAAGGCGATATTTGGAGCCAGCCGTATTATCGATCATGTAGTTGCCTCTGGATCTGCCCTGTTTCTTACGGCTTCTCTTTTTCTCTCTGTCCGGATGCTCGGATTTGGGATTGTGGCTGCCGGTGCCTCGGCCGCATTAGTCAATCTCTATCCGGAAGTTCCTTTCTTGACGCATTTGACAATGTTGGATATGCCTGCCATGGCGGCTATCTCATTAGGGATTTTTGCCTTGCTTCTCTGGTGGCAGAAGCAGTCTTACAAAGCCGCTATCTACTGTGGTCTGTTGGTCGGAGTCTGCTGTCTCACCAAGCAAATAGTAACCGCGTTTCTTTTAGGCACAGGACTTTTTCTGGTAGCGCTTGCGTTAATGGATCGCGGCAGGGAAAGCCGTGGTCTACTATTGCGTCAGCTCGTCGTTCTCGTCTTCTCTACTATCCTGGTAGGGTTGCCCTGGGTTCTCGCCAATATTGGTGAAATGAATTCAATTAATGAGTATATGTGTGAGGATCTGGATCGAACAGGGACCAGATTGAGTCCGGTGGCAACTTGCCTCTACTATCTTAAGAGCTACTGGCCTAATTTAAGCCCTCTGCTTTCCGTGCTCTTCCTGCTCAGTCTGCCGCTTGCCGGGCTCAGGGGCTTAAAAGCTTTGATGCCCATGGCATTCGGTATTGGCCTGGGCTTTTTGATGATGTGCATGTACATTTATCCCTTCGATAGATATGTGGTGGCAACGTTTATTTTGCTTGCTGCTATTACCGGGGTTGGTCTCGAGAGGATCTGGTGCTCCGGTAACATGATTTTAAGGGGAACTGTGGTGCTGTCACTGGTGGCAGCCGCGCTTCAGTACGTCTCATTCAATTTCTGTCCCTATCCCCTTTCCGGCATACCGGTTCTCAGTAAACTTAGCGACAATCTTGGAGTCAATATTGTCACCGGGTTTTATGACCGGGCCGGCAACAAGTACAATCCTGCTCCTCATGTTCCCTGGGGATATGATTGGGCCCTCAAGACAATAGAAAAACATGATTCAGACATTATCGTCTATCTCAATGTTCTGATGAACGAACCTAATTTGAACGCGCAGACATTCAGCATGGAGGCTAAAGAGCGCGGTCTTCCCGTGATTGCCACCACCTCACTTTTATGGACTGTAGTCGGGGACGAGGTTGATTTCAGCCCCGCCAAAACCCTTTATTACCACTGGTATTTAGTAAAAGAAGAAGGTATGAAGCGGAAGTTTAAAGATGAGCAGTCAAAAAGAAACTATAAAGAACTATTGCGTTTCCTAAAAGAGAGCGGGAAGTACAGATATGTGGATTCGATGACCACTCCGGAAGGCAGCGTCTTGTCTCTATATCGAGTGAGATCGGAGTCATAGAGACTTTCTTCCAGAGAGATTTTTGTTGGCTCAAAACCTCTTGGCTTCAGTGGGGACTAACTCCCGAACGGCACTAAAATAGATGCTTAAGAAGTTTTACTTTTAGAAAAAAGAGGTACTTTGATATACTGCGCAGCAAAGTTGTCAGGTTTTTAAGTATGAGTCTCCGTGTTTCCGTTTGTTTGCCAGTGTTTAATGGCCAGGAGTTTCTGCAAGAAGCCTTGAATAGCATATTGAATCAGACGATTTCGGATATAGAGGTGATTGTTACCGATGACTGCTCTTCCGATGCTTCTGCCGAGATTGTCCGGGCCATTGCTGAACAGGATAAGCGTGTCAAATACTGGAGAAATGAGACTCAGCTAGGACTCTTCGCCAACTACAATCAGTCTTTTGACCATGCCCAGGGTCGGTATATAAAGCCTATGGCCCAGGACGATATTCTTATGCCTGATGTACTGGAAAAATTCCTCGAGCAGTTTCAGAGGAATCCCGAACTTAGTCTTGTCAGCTGTGATCGTCATGTAATTGATGACGAAGGCGAGATTGTCGAAGTATATGAGAGAGTGACACCAACGAGTGTGCTGGGCAAGAAGGATGTGTACTCACTTCTTGAAGTGACCAGGGCTTCGTTGATGCCGATCCGGAACCTTGTTGGTGAGCCCTGCACCGTGATGTTTAAGACCGAGGATCTGGATGGCGGATTCTCTCCAAGATTGAAGCATACCGGAGACATTGAATTCTGGATTAAGTTGCTGCGAAAAGGAGATTTCCGTTTTGTCTCGGAGAAACTAGCCTCTTTTCGCCAGCATCGAAAGAGCGCTTCCGTTTATAATATAAGTGAGCTTCACGTGGCAGTTGACGTGATCGAGATGGCGGATCTCTGTCGAGAAGAGCTAACCGAATGTGGTGTCAGCGAAAAAGACTTTATTCTCTGTAATCTCTCTGACCTTTCAGTGACAATCGTCGATCAGTTTAGCAAAGGTGGCATCACAGACCAGTCTTTGGGTGGCGGTGCTTCTTCCCGCGAGGAAGAGGTGTTTGCTCTGAGGAAAGCTCTTCTCCACAGTTTTCTGCTCATGCAAGAAGGCGCCATGAGAAAGTTGGAAGAGAGAGAGGCAGAATGGGCCGTTAAGAACGCAGAGCGCAGGCTGAGTGCAATACTGCGAAGCACACCATGGAGAGCGACAGCCTTTATTCGAAAGATAAACAGTATTGTTAATCCAGGCAAAGAGTCAGAGCCGCTTGAAGAGAAAGAGCCGTCCAGCAAAGAGGTGAAGTTTGATTCTAGTAAGGCTTACTTAAGTTATCTGCGAGAAGAACAGCGTAAAATTTTGAAGAGTAGAACATGGAAACTGGGCAGATCTATTATTTCTCGGTTGGGTGTTCGTTGTTGATGAAATCATGGTGTAAGCAGACCAGGGGAGTAACCGCTCACTTCCTGGCAATTATTTGTGATTTTGAGTAAATGGATAGTAAACCTGAAAGTTCACGATATGAGAGTGTGGTTGATAATTTCGACGAGTCGACCCACTATGGAAGAATTCTCAATCTTATCGGAAAAAATAAGAAGGTCCTGGAGTTGGGGTGTAGCACAGGGTATCTGTCTGAAGCCATGTCCGGTCTATTCGAATGTGATGTTACCGGTGTAGAAGTCGACCCAGTGGCAGCGGAGAAGGCGGAAGGAAAGTGCTCTAGAGTCATTGTTGCTGATCTAGACAACTGTAAGCTTTCCGAGATTCTGGCCGGAGAGAGTTTTGACGTGGTTCTTTGCGCGGATGTTCTAGAACATCTAAAAGACCCGGTGGCACTTTTGCGGGAGCTCTATTCACTATTAAAGCCCGATGGTTATCTGGTGGCATCTATTCCCAATGTGTCCCATGGCAGTGTGCGGCTGGCTCTTTTATTTGGGCAATTCCCTTATCGTTCCATGGGATTGTTGGACGAGACCCATATCAAATTTTACAATCGTGTGACGATAGAGGAACTCTTTGAGTTTGCGGGATTCAAGGTGGAATCGGTGGGAAGGAATCGCTGGTGTGTATTTCACAGCGAGACAGGTGCCGCGCTTCCTGAAGAAGCAAGAGAGTTTGTCGATCTTCTTTCAAGAGATCCGGAAAGTGATACCTATCAGTTCTTGATCAAAGCGAGTCCGAGGAATAGAGAGGAGCAACTGGGCAAGCTTCAAAGAAGCTTTTCCGATGCGATAGATGATTCGTCACCCTATCCTTCTGTTGCCATTGTGGTTGCCGAAACCAACACTGCCTCGCTTGACGATAGATTTCGAGGATTTTTGAAGCTGATTAATTATCCTGGTGAGCGCCTTGTTTATAATTTTGTTTCGGTGCAACCATCAGTGGTGAAATACGCAGAGGTGCTGGACAATTCTGCTCGACCATATTCAGACCATGACTGGACTTCCTGGCGTTTTACCTCCCATGGTCAGGGAGATGAGGATTTTATGTCCGGTGCCAGACCTGTCGATGGAGAGTCCGCTGAAAAAAAGGTCACAGTCAGGCAACATCCCATATTAGATGATATTACTTTGGGGGAGTCGGAGTTTCTTTTTTTCATGGATACCAACAGCATTCCCTCCCCGGATTGCCTGATTCGTCTTTTGGATGAAGCTCGCAATTCAGAAGATGATGTCGGACTCTTTGTGCCGATGGCTGAGCTTGAGATTTCCCTCGCGAGTGATGGTGTCAGCCAATGGACTCCACCGTTTTTAGTGAGAAGGGAGTTGATTTCAAACTTGATTGCATCAGGATCGGGTTGCTCGACGGACAGAAGAAAGCTGTACGAGCTTCTTCTGCAAAATACAAAATCCCTGGAGTGCAAGTCTGCTTTCTATTTCAGGTGTGGTTTCAAGGAAAAAGATCCTGTTGAGGGTAAATGGCGATTGGTCACCCGTTTTTTGGGAGGAAAGACCCGTCCTTAATCGTGTTTTTCATGATTGCAGTCTGTCGTTAAATATGCGTTACCTCTCCCCTGGGCAATGTTCTTGGCAAGGGCTTTCTGTCTTTCCCAATGATAATATTGACCCTGCTTGACTCTTCTGCTGATTGTAATGTTCACCCCCATCGTTCAAGAGAGCAATGAACCGGCTGCCGTGGAGAATAACTCACGAAGCTTTTTGAGACGAATCGCAGGGAATATCCCCATTTGTCTTTTTATACTTGTTTTTGTGCTCGCGACAGTACTCTGGAAGAGTCTCGATAACCATGTGCCTATCTGGGATTCTGCGAACCATCTGCTGCATAGCTATGAACTTTCGGAGATCTTCGCCGCGGATGCCGATATAGGTTCGAAAGTTCACCGAGCAATCACTTCAAGCTACTATTACCCTCCTTTCTTCTATCTCTGTCTAACCGCCGTTCGAGGCTTGGCGGGATTTGATTCACCGCTGTTGGACGAGATTCCGTGCTTGCTCTTTTTTGCCCTTGCCACATTTTCTTTGTATAAATTGGGTTGCTTATTGCTCAATGATTCAAAGGCGGCGTTAGCAGGCTCTTTTGTTTTCTGCTGTTTGCCAGCGATCACAAGAGCTATTCATCCTAAGGCTCTTTTAGACCTCCCCGTGACGGCGATGGTTTTCACCAGTCTCTACTTTCTAGTTCGATGGTATAAGACTCCATCCTGGATGTGGAGCATTGCCATTGGAGTTGCTATTGGATTGACAGCCCTGACCAAACAGTATGGGGTGTTTTATTTTGTACCACCGGTGATGGCATTTTTTGTTGTGTCACTAAAGAATCGAGAGTTCAAAAAGCTTTTGATGCTCTTTTCTCAGGGACTAATCGCTTTAGCAATAGTACTTTGCTGGCTGATTCCCAATCTTCCCCAACTTACTACTTTTATGTCCTCGAATCATCTTTCCGCCGAAGAAGGAAATTTCTTTTTGATGTGGTGGAACAATGTAGTCCAGATCGCTCTA
>JAUIJG010000285.1 GCA_030431355.1 bacterium | reverse complement strand
CTTGAGAGAAGGGGGGGGGCACCTTGAACCTTGCTCCTGGTGCACCTTACCTCCTGACGGATTTATCTCCGTAGCAACACACTAATTATCGTAGATTCGTCCTTACGTTATTTCGACTTTTTATACATACGGTTTTATCTATTTTTTTATTGCTATATGCACGTATTTACATTAATACGTATTGCCTTCTTGTCGTATTGTCGTATTATGCTATAACTGTCAACTCGAATAAATTGAGTATTCGAATCTTATTCGGAAATTGAATGGTTGGAGATCTGATCTTCTGATTTGCTAAAGAAAACTCCCAAAAAATTGCTTCTTTATAGAATAGAAAATTCTATCTGAATTGTTATCCGGCCCAATCTGATTTACTAGATGCTTATTCTGAATTTATCAATCGTCTTAAATATATCTTGTCGACAATACTTATAGCCTTATTTCTGACAATATAGAAAGAAGCCAAAATCATCTGTGAAAAAGATCTCTCTTCCACAACTTGTCTTATTTATTGGATAATCACAGTCTGACCAGGTAAATCTTTAGATGTTCAATCCATACCAGATATTAGGAATTCACGCTGATGCTGAAAGCCCTGAAATAGAAAGGGCTTTCGTGAGATTGCGTCAAGCACTCGCTAATCAGGATTTTGGTGAAGATGTGGTGGGTAAAACCCAGGCTCGGCAGTGCCTGGACTCATTTGAGAACTCCTACAACATTTTGAGCGACCCGGACAAACGCAAAGATATGGACAGGAAGCTACAAGCAGCCCAATCTTTTGGGAGTGAGGGAAATCGAAAGCCACGACTGGGACAACTCTGTGTTGCTTCTGGCATTATCAGTGTTGAACAACTTGAAGAAGCAGTAGAAGAGCAATTGGAGACAGGTTTGCCCCTGGGGGAAGTTTTCGAGAACAAACACTTCCTGTCCCGAGCAGAGCTTGAAGGGTTACTTATGGGGCAGGATCTGATCGACCTTGATGATGTAATCGATGATCCCCTGGCTGAAAGGCTGATCGCCCTGGAGCTTCTGACTGAAGACATGCTTCTGATAGCGAGAATGGAAACAAGGGCTCAGGGAGCATCCCTAAAGAGCGCTCTGGTGAGAAGAGGTTGGGTCTCGCCCCTTGTTCTGGAAATTTTAAATTAGCCCGGAGAAGATCTCTCTGGGGTCGAAAGATCGTCAATTCGTTAATTCAGGTAGCTGATTACCCGGCGAGCCTTAAAAAACGCCCCAGAGAGCCTCAAAAATTGCTCAGCCGCCAACCATTGCTCAGCCTACGTTTTGAGCGTTTTTAACCCTGGTTGAAACATAATATACATTATCAGCCGAGGAGCTGGTTGATGATTTTGCGTGCGGCCTCGTGGCTTTCCTGATCGGCGAGCATTTCGTTATATGAGTCGACCACTTTTCGAGTTGGAACAGCCTGCTCACCGAACAGCTCTTTTCTCATCTCGTAAGCCAATCTGTAAAATCGATCGGCGTTTATAAAATCGCCACTCTGATGATTGACAACCGCCAAATTGTAGTAGGCCATTGCGGCTTTCGCTGCATCTGGAAAGGCACCGTGCTTATATATTGATAGAGCTTTGGAAGCGTAATCGATTGCCTTATCTGCCTGGTCCAGGTTGAAGTAAATACTTGCCAGGAAATTGAAAGCATCAGCGGTTTTCAAATGGTCTATTCCATAAACCGCCTGGACTTGATAAGCATATCGATCGGCGAATACCTCCGCTTCGTCGTAGCGCCCCTGGGAGCAATATAGACTGAGGAGATTCTCCATTCCGTAGACTCGTCTCCAGTCTCTTAGAGGGAGGGACTCCGAGCGAGCCACAGCCTTCAACCACAGGGCTTCTGCCCTGGCATAGTTGTGACTGGAAATAGCTTCTTCAGCAAGAACTCTACATTCTTCCCAGTCTCTACCATGGTTTTGGGGAATAGCAGGTCCCTTTAAAGCTCTCTGTTTACCTGAATTGGACTGAACTATCCTTTGAACAAGATCCGAAAATGAAACCGACTTGTTAGTCGCGTTCAATTGTGGATGCTGCCCGGATGTAGGCGCTGTATTAAAGGAATGGCCTGTTTGAAAAGTATTCATGGCAGTGTACTTCAGGAAATGGGGGGTCATCAGTTGATTGATGCCGAATGTCAAGATATTAGTGTTTAGTTGTGACAATGTCGTGAAACAACTATTCAATTTGAAGTCGTTCCGAATTCGGAATGACTTCAAAAATCAATTCGACCAGTTCTTTGAATTGATAGCTTGAAATTTAAATCGGATGCCGAGCAAAGGCCATACGTATTGTCGACAATATGTATGGACCATAATACGCACATACGTATCACCGTACATACTTATCGCCGTATCGTCGCAAACAGTTCTGATAACTAAAATATCGGACCCGTCATCCTTGAAAGAATATCTGATTTCATCAGAGCCTTTCGTTATAAGAAACAACGTTAATTTATTAGCTCAACAGGTACATATGAATAAGAGAGAGTCTAAGAGCTACCTTGCAACAGATGTTTAGTGCTCAGTTCAACATTCCAAAACAACACTACCGAATTGACGATTATCCTTCGGTGGATGAACTGCGAAAATACATAGAAAAAGCAGCTTCTATAACCGGGATAAAACACTGTTTCTACTGGGTTTTGCCTGAATCTTCCGAACAGTTCACTCTCACCATCCACTTCAATCCCAAAGGTGGTGACCCGGAATGGTGGCTACATCAGACCACTAATCTCGGCGAAAAGATGCTCTGGTTCTACCGAACGGATGACCTGTCCGTAATCTATCCTCAGATTCTCAGGTCGGTGGGAGCTCCGGATCCCACAAAAGATGAAGATCTAGAGCCGGTTAGCGAAACCCTAACCTCTTCTCTCAGGGCTCAGAGTTCAGGCTATGCGACCCCCGGGTCCACCCTTAACAAAGCCAGAGCAGAGGCAGAGGAACAGCAGAAGCCAGCTCTGACGAAGCTTCTCAGCGGAGATCTGAGTATAGTGTCCATCGCCACCATACTTCAGACCTCAAACCAGGAGTCCGCCACCGGTAGAGTTCTCATCAATGGCACTACCGGTGACAGCATGATTCAGCTCGTCCACGGTCAACCCGTTCACGCTTATACTCCTATTCAGCAGGGCATGGAGGCTTTGCTTGAGCTTTTCACATGGAAGCAGGGTGCAATAACCTTTACTCCTGGCACAAAGCCGGATAAGAAGACAATCCATCATCCTGTGGATCAGATCCTGTACAGAGGCGCTGAACTGGTGGAGAACATATCTTTCTTGCAGGAACATTCCATTAATGAGTCTTCGGTTCTGCGTAAAGCGAACAACCAAATATCGGAAAAAGAATTTGAGAAAGTTGTCCTGCAAGGACCGCCTCTAGGTCTGGAGCTTCAGAAAAATTTCTATAAAAACATCGATGAAAACAGAACCTTACAAGACCTGGCAACATTTCTTTCTCTCTCTCCCAGTCAATGGATAGCTATCGTTTCTAACCTGATAAAGCTTGAGCTGGTTTGCTCTCCAACGGGTTCAACCGGAGTAATTTCTTCTGCTCCAGGCTCCATCCAGGATTCAGCCCCTGTTCCTCCTGGTGGTCCAGGCATTGTTAATACGCCTTCACCGGCGGTTTCAAACCAAGTCTCAACTCCGCCTATTCCGGGAATGAACACCCAAATTCCAGAATCCATGCTGGAGCAAAGTCGCATTCCAAACGAAACACAGCTACAGTCGATGACCATGGACAAGCAATTCGCTAAGCCGGCCTCATCACTCAAAAACACAGGACAGCACAACGCTGTAGCGCAGCAGGAAGACACCGTAGACAAACAATTTGCCAAGCCTGCTAAAGAGGTCAAAAAAGCCAAATTGCCACCTCCTGGAGCCTTCAAAGTTGCAGATGGACCCAGAAGAGAAATGGATGTTCATTCTCCTGCGGTGGAAGCATTCATGACTCAATCCACCACCATGGAGATTCCGTCAAATTTAAAGGCAGGCATCCAGGAAGACGAAATTAAATTCGATCAAGGAAAGGCTAAAGCGGTATGGACGGCATTAACAAATACTGAAACCGGAATTCTTACAGAAGAAGCTTTCCAGATGCTTTTGGAGCGCGAGTTTAATAGAGCTTTCCATACCTCCAGCCAACTTGGGCTGATTGTATTCTCCATGAAGGTTCCAAATACAGGAGGAGCAAGCCGAGGCAGCGTCGAGTCTATAAGGCTGGTATTGCAGGCTGTAGGCAAGATCAAAAACAGTGTTGATCTATTTGGGCATTTTGGAGAGAGAGGCTACGCCCTTCTTCTGCCGGGAGCAAGCAGCGCGGTTGCCGTACAAATGGTGGACAAAATCACCACCAACTTAACCAGATTCGCCCCCGGACTGGCTCAAAGTCGACCCGCCCTATATTTTGGAATTGCTGCAGTGCCTTCGGATGCGCAGGACGTGGCAAGTCTGATGAATTCGGCTCAAGTCTCTATGCTAGAAGCAGCAAAACGCAATGTCACCCGTGTTCAGTACCAGGAATTGCGACACTAGAATCTCAATTATTTGGACTCTTTTCCGGCATCCTCGCTACCTTCCTTGCCTTCTTCTTCTTCGGATTTGCCTTCATCCGGACGAAAGTCATAGCTGGCTGCAGTAACCTTATCGGAGCCTGTTTCTGAACTTGCGCTTGATGCTTCGCTACTAGCCTCGTTCTTGCCCTCAGAGACACTCTTCGAACCATCCATCTCCTCGCCTGTATGAGCACTACTGGCAGTGTCAGCACTTTGAGCCTCAGTGGCTCCGGATACTTTGTCGAGTAGCCCCTCTTTCTGAAGAACCTCTTGAAGCGGTTCATGAATCATAACCGGTATTTTGAATCTGTGTTCGGTACCGCTTCTGGTGTCTATATCCAGCTGGCAAGTACCTCCGGATTTATTCAATTGAAGGTTAGAAATTTGATCTCTTTCTATACTCAAGCGAGTCGCTCCAAAGGACCTGGACAAAAGCTCAGGTACAAAGACCACTCTTCTGCTCGTAAGAACAAGTCGCCCTGGTCTGTCTTTATGGATAACAAGAAAGAATGACCGAAGCACTTCTTCTCCACTCTGCGGTTTGAACTTAGCACCGAAGGCTATGGCAGAAAAGATAATCCCGAAAACAATGAAAATCCCAGCCCATACAGCTATGAACATTCCCATAAACTGATCGTAAGAGCGACCGATACGCTGTGAATTTGCTTTAAAGCCGTAAGTGAGCGCACCGCCCATGTCGCCATGGGTAGACAGATACCATCCATAACGGCCCAATGCTTCCGGGTCTTCCGGATATAACTTAATCGCCTTCTCGTAGAGTTCTTTTTCCTGCTCGGCTTTTCCAGCTTCTCCGTACACTCCTCCAAGACCAAGAAGAACGGAGAGGTTGTCGGAGTCTTTGAGAATCGCTTTCTCATAGGTCGCTATAGCCTTAGTGCTGTCTCCTCTTGATGCATAAACCTCGGCCAGGTAAATCATAGCGGTTACGTTCTCGGGATCAATCTCAAGGGCTTTAGTTAACGCCTCTTCTGCCAACTTATCCTTATCCGTACTCGCGTAACAGTAGCCAAGCAAGACATAAGGTGATACCGTATCAGGTGCTTGATCCCGCGCTATTTTTGCATGCTTCATGGCAGCATTAACACGATTGACTTTGGTATACAACCAGGCCAACTCGGTTTGATAAACTGTTTGCGCTGGTTGCAACTTCACAGCCATCTCCATCTCGGCAACGGCCTTATCAATCTCGCCTTCACGGAAGAGCGCATTGGCCAGGCGTTGCCTCAAACCAGCATTGCCAGGCAACAAGTTCAAAGCTTCCTGAAATAGACGAATAGCCTCTTTCGTATCGCCTCTCTGCAGGGCTTCATTTCCCCGAGCCATGATCTCGGAGCCTTTTTGCGACTTGCTGGAGCTTTTATTAGTGTTCTTTTCCGGGGGTTTTGTCCCCACAGCTGAATTCGAACTCCGGGCAAGGTCCTTCTGATCTTTGCCTGAATCTTTCTCATTAGCCTCCTGGGCCAAAACGGAAGAAAGTCCGATTGCCCCGGAATTGGTAACAGGACCGGCATTAGCTACTAAGGCAGAGAACGCCAGAGCACAGATAAGAGATGTTGAATTAATTTGCGAAAGAGCCGAATACTCGGAACACATAGTAAACTTCATTTGGATAGATGATTAACTTCCCGGTAAATAATCACAAATATAAGCGATCTGCCTTGTTTGAACAAACTTCCAGCTTTATCGGCTCAATTAAGAAACTGACTGAGACAGCTAATATATTGCTATTGCATATACCTAGCAGATACAAATTGAACTGTTTGTTAATCTATCCACTCTAAAAAGTCAGCAAGGAAATTGGCAAAGCAAAAGGATTGAACCGATTTGGAAAATTACAGACTGAAATGTGGAGCGAGACCGCTTTCCTACAATTTGTTTTTGATTCCCGAAGCAGACGAAAGCAGAATTTCCGGCCGGGTAGAGATAGATTTAGAGATAGAAAGTCCGGACAGCTACCTGGAAATCAACGCCAGGGATATTGTCCCCAACTCGATATGCCTGACAAACAAAAATGGAACTATTCTGGATGGGCAATGGTCCCTGGACAAGAGTAGAGAGATTGCCAGAATCAACTTCAATGGTCAATTCGGGGCAGGCGCATGGCAGCTTTCCATCGAATACCAGGGGGAGATAGATGATCAACTTCTGGGACTTTATAAGAGTAGCTGGAAGAACGAACAGGATGTCGCATGCCAGTTGTTGACCACTCATTTCGAGCCAGTACATGCTCGTTCGGTTTTTCCTTGTTTTGACGAGCCATCATATAAGACACCGTTTTCGATTTCCGTTCTCGCTGACAAAAGCCTGAATTGCCTCTCCAACGGTAAGTTATTAGGCGGCTGTCAGCCGACTGGGGACGACCGAGTAAAAGAAGCAGAGTATTTTACTGAGTATCTAAAGAATATCGATGAAGATAGACGCGGCAATTTAAGAACTTTCTCTTTT